>NZ_JADJKT010000020.1:0-6658 GCF_016705895.1 Candidatus Villigracilis affinis
GCGGCAATCTCAATCCCAAAACAGATAATGCCGTAGTTCCTTTTGAGTCTTTTCGGGTGGGACATAATTCATCACAAAATCTTCGTAGGCTTCAGGCGTGTCAAAATTGATCTTCACGAATTCTCTGTCTACCAGATCGCCGTTTCGTTTGCCGATAAATTCCGCATAATTGGAATAATCCCATTGCTCGGGTCTCACGACCATCTTCGCTTCGAGCGGGTTTCGGTGAATATATCGGCAAAGATGAAGCAGATACTCGCTTCTGTCCACATGAATTGCCTTGAATGGACCCTCGAATAATGTTCCCGAAAGTTTGTATTTGGTGTTGAACGCCTTGGTGTAAATATTGAAAACCGCCTGTATGAATTGACTGATTTCAGTGTCCCCGTTTTGCCGCAGAAGAAAGTGATAATGATTATCCATCAGGCAATACGCGACCACAGTTATTGCGCATCTTTCTATTTCCTTTTTGACATACTTTAGCAGGAACTTGTAATCCCCATCGGTGCGGAAGATGTTGTTTTGATGCGCGCCGCGATTGTAGATGTGATAGTAGTTGTTTGGGAGGAAAAGAATTTTCCTTCGCGCCATGTAAATCTGCCTGTGATATGGGTGCGTCGCACCAGACTTAATGGGATTCTGCTTACCCGTAGATTTGTTTCATTAATCAGAAAGAATCTACCCGTCTGGTGCGACGCACTGAATTTATTGCTTCGCGATCGTGATACTGGCAGGCTGCGATGGCGCTGCACCTCCGCCTGAGGCGATGACCATATGCGAGAGAGTGGGGACAGCGAGATCGGCATCGGTGATGGTGTAGGAGGCGCTGCAGGTGAGGGTGGCGCCGGGGAGGATGGTGGCGGCGGCGTCACCGCAGTTGATCGGGGTTGCGCCGTGCAGTCCGCCAGTGATGGTGAATTGGGAGGGTCCCAAATTCACGCTGCCGCTGTTCTTGATGGCATATGTAAAAGTAATTATCTGACCAGCCTGCGTGTAGGTGAGCGGATTGGCGGCGATGGTCAGGGTCAGCAGTTTGGTGACTTTATTGATCGTGACGCTCGCAGCTTGTGACGGTCCCGCGCCTCCGCCTGAGGCGGTGGCTTGATGTGAGATCGAATTGAGGGTCAGGTCTTCCTGGGTGATGACGTACGCAGATGTGCACGTGATTGTTGCGCCGGGGGCAATACTTGCGGCCGCATCGCCACAATTCAATGGCGCAGCGCCGAGCAGTCCGCCGCTCACTGTGAATTGAGCAGGACCCAGATTCCCTGTTCCGCTGTTCTTGATGACGTAAGTAAAGGTAATGACTTGCGCCGCCTGATCATAGGTCAGCGGGTTGGCTGTGATGGTCAACGTCAATGCCTTGGTTTGTGTTGGCAGGGTTGTCACGGTGCCTGCGGAATAATTCGGGATCCTGAGTTTGATGACACTTCCCGTTGAGGTCAGGCTGGTGGTAGCGTTCGCCAATTGCAAAACGGTGGGGTCGGCGCTGTATTTTTGGCCAAGGATGGTCCAGGTATCTCCAGCTTGAAGTGTGTGAGAAACGAATGTGATGCAGGGCGGACCATAGAATTTGGAATAACCACCGGGATTATTCACGGTCAGGACTACCCCGGGCTTGATCTTGCTCGGGTCAGGAATCTTATCTTTGTTATCTGCGGCCAATTTGTTGGGGTCGACTCCGTAGCAACGAGCGATCTGCCATATCCATTCACCTTCGATGACCGTGTGCGAACTGCTTGAGGCAGATGGAGTGACCGTGGTGGCGCTCTTCGTAACAGTGGCTCCCACAGGGGGGGATGTGGGTGCGCCGCCGCCAGCCGCGGTTGCATTGGTTGAAAGGGAGGCCACACCCATGTCAGCTTGAGTAGTTGTATAAGTGGCCGAGCAGGTTACAGTCGCGTTTGAAGCGAGGGTTGCAGTCGCCTCTCCGCAATTGATGGGAGTCGGGATGCCCGTGTCGGTCACTGTGAATTGAGCAGGTCCCAACGTGGCAGCGCCGACATTTGTGATGACGTAGGTATACGTAATGGTCTGGCCCGCGCGGTCATATGTTGTGGGGTTGGCGGTTTTGGTTAATTTCAGGATCACAGGTGGAACGGTGGCGACCGTGGTGGTGGCTTGGTTGGAGTTAACGTTGTTCACGGTGGCCATCGCTGTGGTGGTGACGGAGCCTCGATCGAGGTCAGCCTGTGTGATGGTGTAGGAGGATGTGCAAACGACCGTTTCTCCTGGATCGAGCGAGGCATCCAGATTGCCGACAGTGATAATCTCGGGGCAGGTTGCGCCGGTCACGATAATTGGCCCGGGGGTGGATGCTGTGCCTGAGTTCTTGACGCTAAAAGTATATTTGATCACCTGTCCCACCGTATTGAATGGGACCGAGGTATCTGCCAGCATGCCGAGTTCTATGGTTACGACAGCGGGAAGGGCGGGGGTGGCTTGCGCAACTGCCGCATCAGCGGCGCCGCCGGTGAGTGAGCAGGATACCAGCAGCAGCATGGCAATGACAGAGCTTAAGAACGAACGAATTGTTTTTCTCATTTTGATTCCTCTTTTTCGTTAATGGTTGGCTGAATAAAAAATTGTAGAGGACGTTTTGATTGCTACGAAGAGTATAGCATTAATGAAGTGGCTGCGTCTGGTCTTTGCAGGGCTTCTTGAAGCCTTGACGCGTTGAAATTGCTTGCTTGATTGCGACTCACTGTTTGCCAGAACATATTATATTCTGGAGTTCTTTTGCAGGGTGGAGAGCGTAAGCTTTTCCAATTCGTGATTGACACACGCCTTAATTTGCCCTATAACCTATTAAACAAAGGAGCAGATCATGGATAGAATTCGGGCATTGGTACTTTCTGGCGGCGGCGGACGCGGCGCATTTCATGCGGGCGTTTATAAGTATTTGATGGAATCTGGCAAGCTGGGCGTCGACTCAACCCACACCGCCGCATGGGATCCGCAAGTTTTGGTGGGCACCTCCATCGGCGCGGTCAATGGCGCGGCCATTGCGCAGGGAATGTCTGCCGATGAATTGGTCAGGGTTTGGGAATCGCTTGAAGAAACAGACATCCAGGGCCTGCCCCCGGGCATGCGCGGACTCGCCCGCTGGTTTGCACGCAAAGCCTTCGGCGCGATCATGGATGCGAACCTGCCGCAGGTCCAACCACAGGATGCCACTTCGCCCATCCCCAAGGAATTCTGGCCGCCGCTGCCGATCACATCCAAATGGTGGGGCGAGCGATTGGTCGGTCACTGGATCAACCTGCTGGATACAGGTCCGCTTCGCAAGACCCTGCACACGCGTTTCAAATTCGATTCGAAGGAATTATCCAAAAGCGGGAAGACCCTGCTCATCGCCGCCACGAACGTGCAAACAGGGGAGCGGATCATGTTCAGCAATCGCGCGATTCAGCGACGTGATACCGGCGAAGCGCGGCAGGATGTAGTGACCTCGATCACTGCCGACCGTATACTTGCCTCCTGCTCGATACCACTCGTCTACCCGTGGACATTCGACCCCGAAACGAACGCATACTATTGGGATGGTGCGCTGGTGGCGAATACGCCCATCGGTGTTGCACTGGATGCCATGCGCGATGTTCCGATCGATGTCCCTGCTGAGATCGTGGTCGTATTGATGACACCGTGGTGGGAGAGCGGTGACCCTGTTCCGCACATCGCGCGCAAACTCCCCGAATCCTTTGGCGATGCAATCACCTGGACTCTCGATTGGATGCTGCTCGCTTCCTTCCGTGAACGTCTGCGCTTGATCAAAACCTTCAACGATATGGCCTTGCGCGAACGCGCCGAAGGCAAAGGTCCCTACAAGTACCGCGAAGTAAAAGTGATCATCGCCGCGCCCACTGACTTTCTCCCCGCCGAACGCATCATTGACTATGATGGGGATGTCTCCAAAGATTTAATTCAGCAAGGCTACGCCGCCGCGAAGAGAGCTTTTGAAACGGCCTTCAAGGAAGCGTAAGCCTATCGCCTGTGCGAGATGGATAACCCTTCCGCTTTTGTGTATCGGTGAATCGTGTTGTAGCAGGAATTTGGATTAGCTAGGATTTGTTTAGAAATTCCATCAGATTGGGCGGCTGATATTTGGGATTCGTATTCAACGCCATGCGCTCCATGACGCTTTCATCGATGGTTTCGTTGCCATATTTTGTCTGGCCGATCGGGCGTAGATATTTGCCCCAAAGTTTATAAAAGCCTGTTAAAGAGTTGCGCATGCTGCACTCTGGACGAGCATTGAAGTGCAGTAGATAATCCCAATTACATTCTAGCCCTACCAATTTTGCAGTGGCTTTTTTTACCATCCAGCGGAAGGCGTAATTCTCCAGGCGGTAGCTTCGATATTTTCCCGATTCATCTGGGATTCGGTCCGCGTTTAGAGAGCCGCCCACATTCGAATGACACCCGGCGAACCACCTTTGTTCAATGGTTTGGTATTCTGGTGGCGGTTCTGACGGGTCCCATAATGTTGCCTGGAAGGGGTAGCGCCATTCGTCGATTGCCAGTGCCTGATAGGCGAATTCCACCCTTGAGCTCAATTGCACGTTATGAAAGGCGTATCTTTGGTTGACACGGCGCGAGAGTGGACCATGGAAAGGCAGCCCCAACGCTCCTACGGTATCCCATACTCCAATAAACTTTATCTTCACCAGACGGGACGGATGATTACGTTTGCGAAATCCTTTTCCCTCACGAAAGATCGGAAGTGCCGGGTCATGATCGTCCAGTAGATAATGTTCGTAGGCTTCCGGGATGTAGTACGCATCATCCTTGGTCAATAGCCCGCAGCGATGTAACATCCCTGCCAGACTGCGTACCGTGAACGCGCCGCGGCTGAACCCGAACAGGAAAATTTCATCCCCTTCATCGTAGTTATCGACCAAAAATCGATAACAGTCCAGAATATTATTGGATAAACCCACCCCAAAGCCTCCCCCGATAAATTTGTCGTAGAAACCCAACCCCGTCCCAACCCCTGTGTCATAGTAGACCACTTGCGGCGTGTTGTCCTTTGCAGTGGGTTTGATGGCGCGTGCCATTTTTACAACGTTGGTCGGCTCACGGATCGGTTTGTTGTAAAGGATTTCCTGTTCAGGGCCAGGGATGGGGGATTGTGATCTTTCCTGCTCGGCACTCTTCTTATCTGTGTCGATTATATCGGGGGTGTCCCAGGTTCCGTCGGCGCAAATGATCAAACGTTTCATGAACATCTCCTATTTGATAAGCCTATAAGAACATACTACTGTTTTTATGAACTTTGTCAACAGGTATTTGGGAGATCAGAGAAAAACAAAACTCCATCCACATCGGAAGGAGTTTCTGTTTTTCTGTATACTTACATCCTTGCCAACAGACAAGATAAGCTCAGCCCCATTCCCTTAATGAAAAGACTTGTTTTAGGGCAGTTCTTTTGTTTTTTGGGCCTGTAAAATCCCTTGCAGGTCATATCCCATAAAAACCAGCAGAAAGATCTCGGCGATCTTGGCGTAATACCCAATGGCGGCTGTGGTTGCGAACAGAAAGGTCTTATCGCCAAGGATGACCCACAATAAGATCGTGAGCAGGGTATAGCCAGCAATGGACCAGTAAACAATATGATGCCTTTGTTGAAAGAACGGAATGGGAAGGAAGTATGCGGCCAGCAGGGCAAGCGACCCAAACCCGTTCAATACGATCGGGTCAAACCAGCCAAAGTAGGGGTAACACATAATGTGGAATGTTGCAGTGGCAAGGCTACTTACAATGATCCCATAATGCCAGTAATAAAGTATCATCCTTAAAACTCCATGTATTAGGTTTATGTACAGACGTATTTTTGATGGGAGTCTTACCCCGCTCCTGCGTGCCGTAGAGAAGAGAGCAGACTTTTTGATTGCTTGTGCTTACCAGGTGGAGTACGGACTGCCTGAATGATAGCCCCTGAAATTTTAGGCTTCTCTGGAAATTAAGTCCTAGCCGAAATCATTCGCTTTGTTTCGACAAAAATCACAATAATCCCACTTATAACCAATTCTGCAAAGATAATATAGAAAGCGCTTCGTTTGACTTGGGTAATAAAACTCGAAAAAGCCACAAGCCTTGATGAGAGAGATGGATGACTTTGCAGCAAAAACATGAACAATACATTTTCAAGCAAATCCGTGACAATGAACGTGATCGGGGCGGTGACAAGTATCATTTGCCAGCGGGGATTATGAAACGCTACCAACACGAACAAGATAGTTGCCAGACCGCCCAGAACTGGAAAGGGTGTGTCAATAAGCAAATCCCAAACATACAATTCCCTTCCCTGTTCTCCATAGGCATCAAATAACCTTTCAACGGTTGCGAGATCATATCCGAACCGCAGGTCAAGTTTGGGCTCACCGTTGGCGAGGTCTTGCAGAGGCTGATCGACTCTGCCAAGAATTATGGCATTGAGTATGAATAACGCAAGCACAATGAATGCGCTTTTCGGTGTGGCGAACTTTATAATTTTGGATAAAAATGTTTCCATAGGATTCCTCTGAATTGATATGTTTTAATTTTACCCGCTCTCACCTTGATGAAACCATTTTGTGGATGCTGCCCACAACAGCGGACAAGTTCTTCATAACCTCTTCATTCCGAAAACGGACGATCTCTAGCCCCATTCTACTGC
>NZ_JADJKT010000021.1:0-5256 GCF_016705895.1 Candidatus Villigracilis affinis
GATGCCGGTATCTGGAAGCGGCTTTGCCGATTCACATTTCAACATCGGAGGTATGCAACATGTTTGCTTCAATTATTATCGTGATGTGGGGGATCCAGTTTGGATTTCTTTCCATCCTCGCTCAGTTTACAAAGGATCGCGAACGCCGCAAGAAGCTTGAGCGCGTAGTATCAATCCCGGCTGTTATTGCCTTGTATATGACAATCTCCTGGTTAATGCCGCGCTCATCACCTGGACGAGCTAGGAGTATCGTCATTTGCTCTTGGGATGGCTCTCCTCTTTTTTCTGCTGATCCCAGCTGTGACCTATATCTTCAGCCCGGCATTTAACGATGCAGTTGTTGACTCTCGCCGCCCGCAACCGCGCGCTCGGAATTAGCCAATGGCCACCATAATCACAATACCGGTTGGTCTGGTTGGATTCCTTTGTGAAGTCACCGAAGAACCAGTCACGTTTCAAGAATGCTTGGCATGTGCCAAGCGCGGCGCACCAGGCTGCCCAATGGTGCCTGCCATTATTCACGATATCGCAAGCTCGATCCGCTCCCCTGAATACGCCAACGAACTCGCACAAAAGTCTGGTGCAGAAGTTGGTTTCTCGGCCACTGAACTGTTGGGCTGCCCGCGTCAATATCGGCTGAAGAAACAGCACCCCTTCTGGGAAAAGCCTTCAGGCATGTATCGCATGACCTTTGGCTCCGGGTATCACGCTGCACTTTCAGCCTATCAGGGCGGCATCACCGAAGAGACATTGACCTGGAAGTTCAAACTTCTGGGCAAGTCTGTCCTGTTGGTTGGGACTCCGGACCTGATCGAATTAATGGAAGATGGCTGGTTCATCACGGACTATAAAGTGACGGGCAATCCGCCTTTTGGACGCAAAGTTCCGATCTGCAATCACTGTGATCTGGAAATGTACAAAGGCGACGATGGCCTGACCTGTCGCAATTGCGGACCGCTTAACCCGCGTTCCTCCGCCATCTCGCGCATCTATCGTCCTGCGCAAGCGCGCTCTTCGCATGTGGAACAGGTCAACCTGTATGCGCTGCTGATCGAGAAGAACGCCGCTTTTCTGGCAAAGAAACACAACCTTGCCAAACCAGTGGAACATTCCAGCGGTGCCCAGATTGCCTATCTTTCACAGAAAGGCGTTGTGCGTTGCGATGTTCAGCTAGACCGCGCAGCGGCTCTTGAACTGCTGAAGCGAAGACTGGGCACATTGTTGTTAGACACCCTGCCACCCGTCATTGATGATGCGGAGGAGTTTTGGCGCTGTGACTTCTGTGCAGTTCGTACACATTGCGAGCAGCTCCACGGTGGACCCGTTGGCAAGCCTGCGAAAGAAACATCTGAATAAATATATCCACTCGAAAGGAGGTATGTCGTCATGACCAGCAAGAGCAATGGAAAGGAACAGGCCGTCCGAATCAATCGCCTGCTTGATTTTATCGAGAGGAAAAGCGAGGCGAAATTTCCCCGCAACTTTATCCAGGATATTCTTCTCGTCTTCGCAAGTATGTACGACCTTCATGCGCTGCTGAACTACTTCGAATCGGGCACAAGAGCGCCACGAAAGTGAGGACACTATCCTCGAAACAATCATGCACGACCTGTACGGCATTAAACAGGATCCCGAGACGTTTCGTCCGCGTTCTGCCAATACATCTGAATAAATGGGCTACTCGCCCAATCTACTATCAATCCCCTGAAGAACTTTTCAGGGGATTTCTTATTTGTTCCGCGCACGTGGGCGTGATCGGGTTCGATCCCCGAAGGAATATTTTGCATCCTTTGATGCAGGCTAACGCGGGATGATGCCGAACACCCGCACTAACTTTAAAGGAGGTATGCCACATGGCTGCCAATAGCAATACCAATTTCAAGAACCGCCCGTCCAATTACGTTATCTTCACCCTCATGGCGATTGCCGCTGGCGAGATGAAAGTCTCCCAGGCAGGTCACCCCTTTGCATTCACACGCGCCTTTCTCTCTCAGGGAAAAGACAAGGCGACCGGCGAATACAAGCCGTCGGTCTTCTTTGACGTGAAAGCCTTCTCGAAGGACGACAATGTGACTGCGCTCGTGCAGAGCATTGCGGACGTTCAGAACAAGGATCGCTTCACTGTGAAGGGACGCATGGGTATGGAAGAGTGGGACGGACAGGATGGCGTGAAGCACCAGAAAATGGTGATCTATGCGTTGTCCATCGAGCCGTTCACGTTTGATGAAAACGCTGCGGTTCCCGAAGAAGATCTGGAAGGCGAACCCGCCTAGCCAGCTTTTTCACAGCACGATCGAGACGCGTAGATCTTGCGCGTCTCACCTTCACCCCGAAAGGAATCACTCTTGCATCGAGCATGTGGGAGTGCCGGGTTCGACTCCCGGCGGGGTGCCTGCGGGCAGGGTCTTTTCTTGCTCCACAATAATATGTCTGCGCTTCTCTCAGTACCTGCCTTTGGAATAGCATCCTGAATGCTCTTTCAAGGGCAGGTGAATTTTGTATCTGTGGGCTATTCGCCCAATCCCCTGAGAGAGGTGCAGCATGTTAAACGCTTTCATGTGTGTCTTGATCGTGACCATGGCCGTTCTGTTTGTCTCGAATGCATACGCAATCTGGTATGCAAAGAGCGGACGATATGACCTGGATCGCCGTCTGGATGCCGCCGTCCGCCATAAGGCACGGTGACGAGAAAGCGAGTGGAGTCTTTTGACCCTGCTCGCTACTTTTTTATGGACTTCTTTGCGTGCTATTGTGCCCGACACAAGATCATGCGAAGCGGCCTGTGAAAACGCAGACGCTTAATAACTTATGGAGGTATGTCACCATGACTACAACGATTACGATCCAAAAATCAGAACTGGCAAACGCCGCAAGCATTGTCCAGCCCTTCTTTACAAAGAAAATGCCCCCAATATCCTGCATCCAAATACGCCTGAAAGACAAGCGTCTGGAAATGTTTAGCTCGCTTGGCTTTGAAGGTGGCAGCGCGTATGTTGCTATCCCCGCCTCTTTTACAGGCACGGATATGCAGCATTGGCAAATGCTGGATGGCCAGGCATTTGTGGATGTGCTTGCGCTGAGTACAGACACATTGTTGGAACTGACTTTTTCCGAAAACAGCCTGACCGTCAAAGAGATGGGTTCATGCGCCACCCTGAAATTGATCCAAAGCGTGGGGCTTGCGGAAGATACTTTCCCCGGGCAGGACGCTGCGATCACACTTGATGGCTTGAGCTTTGCCCACATGGTTCGTGTCGGGGAAGCCGCCAGCGATGACATTGCCCGTGCCACACTGACAGGTCTGTATCTTCATGCAGATCCCGCAAAAAGTGAAATTACTTCAGTGGCGGCAGATGGTTTCATCCTGAGTGTTGCGAGCTTTAAGACACGCAGCGCAAGCGAAGCGGTGAAGGGAGTGTATTCCGCGGATGCCCTGGCTCGCCTGGTGCGCGCGGCAAAACCTATGGAGTCCGACATCATCAGCCTGGCGTTCCAAAAAGCGAGTATGACCGTTTCGATCACACGTGTGGACTGCGAAGCGGTGTTCATCATTCCAATGCTGGGCAGGGATTATGTGGACTATGTACAGATCTTGCGCGGCAGTACACCGAAGGGTATGCAGATCGTTGTCCAAAAGAAAGCACTTGAATCCTTTCTGCGCCGCGCACGCACGATAAGCGGCGCGTTGTATCTACAGGCCAAAGGCGGTTATCTCTGGCTCCTGGCGGAGGATGAAGATAAAAAGATCGGTCGAGCCGTGGACAGCATTCCCTTTGAGGGAGGTTCAAAAGAAACAAGTCTGGTACTGGCGTATGGCATGAACGTGCTGCGCCAGGCAATTGTTTCATCCATCGCGCAGGATGAAATTACGATCACATTCCCGACAGGTGAAAAGGCTGCGCCCGCAATGGTGACTGGAGCATTCGCTTCAGTGATTGCGATGCCCTTGTCTCGCAGTCAGGAAGAGGCTGATCCGTTCAAGGGGCTCAAAGTCCCGCAGCCCGTTCTGCTTCCCATCTAAGTCAAACATTTTGAGGTATGTAACACGATGCAAACAAAATTTCCAACCTACGTCTCACCGGTTCAATCCAATGACGAGTACAGCGATGAACCCAGCCATTGCGCCTTTGAAGTACGGCCATCGGTCGTACTTCGGATCACCTGGTATCTCGCGCTCACGCGACTCATGCAGTTCTTCGCCAAATCATGCTCGGAAGTTCGATTCTATTTTTCGAGTATTGATTGGATATCCGTGATCGAAGATGACAACCTGCCTCATCAGGAAATCGTTGAAAAAGGCGGCTTCACTGACGAAGACACGCTCAGCTCCTTATTCAACAGTTGCGAAGATGGCTTACGTGGCCACGAAATCCAGTTGTACAGTGAAGGAACGATCCGCTTCCTTTGCTATCACAAACACAGCGGGGGTTGAGTTCTTCTCGGATGGAAATCAGCCTTCGGGTATTGTTTGACGCGCTGCGTTTTGAGCATGTTCTGGCTGAGTTTGAGCACCTCGTTCTTCTGCGCAAATCCAGAGCAGTGTTGAGGAGGTTATCACTTCCCCGTCACTGATATTGCAAAAAGAATAAACACCAACCAGAGGGACGCTACCCGCGTTCCTCTTTTTTATATTGACATGCACCGCCTGTTTATAAGCACCCTTATCAGCAGGCGGGACAGGTCAATCAGATCTGCCTAAATTCATTCGGAGGTCTGCTTTCATGCAAACAACATTTATGGGTGTTTCATACACCCCCTCAAAACTACAACTACTCGCCCTGCGCGAGACACCCGCTCAACGGTCCCTGACTGATTCGGCGGCTTGCACCAATCTTGAACTGCTATCCGCCATGATCGGCGGTCCCAAACAGATCGAGATCGCGGAATCCATCGTTGCTCATTTCAAAGGCGACCTGCACCTGCTCTTTCAAGCCTCGGTTGTCGAGTTGGTCTCCATCTCTGGAGTTGGCGAGGCAACTGCCGCGCGCATCAAATCTGCGCTGGCTTTATCGCGCCGCCTTTCCATGACAAGCATGGATCGCGTAACGGTCAACTCACCTGGCGATGCCGCAGCGATATGCGGTGACATGAGTACCTTCGATGTTGAACACCTGCGCGTCATCATGTTGAATACAAAGAGCATGGTGCTTGGTATTGCAGATGTGTACAAAGGCTCGGTCAACTCATCGCAGATCCGGGTGGCTGAGGTCTTTCGCCCGGCACTTCAACGCAATGCACCAAGTATTGTTATTGCAC
>NZ_JADJKT010000022.1:0-5041 GCF_016705895.1 Candidatus Villigracilis affinis
CTCGAGCATCTCGCGGACCTTTCTCATCGATGCCACGCGCGCCCCACCCGAGGTGCGTCTCGAGGATCTGGCCGACGTTCATACGCGAAGGCACGCCGAGCGGATTGAGCACGAGTCACCGGGGTGCCGTCCTCGAGGTAAGGCATGTCCTCGATGGGCAGCACGCGCGAGACCACGCCCTTGTTGCCGTGGCGACCGGCCATCTTGTCGCCGACCGACAGCTTGCGCTTGATGGCCACGTAGACCTTCACCATCTTGATGACGCCCGGGGGCAGCTCGTCGCCCTTCTTGAGGCGGCCGATCTTCTCCCCGAAGCGCTTCACCGGGCTCCTTCTGCTCCTCGACGTGTCTCACGATCTTGCGGGCCAGGTCGCCTGGTCGCCCTCGACCGCCAGCTCGACCCAGTAGCGCTGCGGGAGGTCGAGCGCGAGCCCAGGTCCGGAGGACGTCTTCTTCGCGAGCAGCTCCTCGCCGCGGTCGTCCACCAGCCGGCGGTGGCTCGCCTTGCCGCGCAGGCCGGCGGAGCTGGCTGGAACGCCGAGTCCTGGATGATCTTGATCTCGTCGTTCTGGTCCTTGAGGAGCTTGGCCTCCTCCATCTCCTCGATGGCCTTGGCGCGCTCGTCCTTCTCGACGCCCTTGCGGCTGAAGACCTTGGCGTTGATGACCGTGCCGGTCACCCCGGGAGGCACCCGCAGCGAGCTGTCGCGGACGTCGCCGGCCTTCTCGCCGAAGATGGCGCGCAGCAGCTTCTCCTCGGGGGAGAGCTGGGTCTCGCCCTTGGGCGTGATCTTGCCCACCAGGATGTCGCCCGGCTTGACCTCGGCGCCGATGCGGATGATGCCCGACTCGTCGAGGTCCTTGAGGGCCTCCTCGCCGACGTTGGGGATGTCGCGGGTGATCTCCTCCTTGCCGAGCTTGGTGTCACGGGCGACGCACTCGAACTCCTCGATGTGCACCGAGGTGAACACGTCCTCCTTGATGAGCCGCTCCGAGAGGAGGATGGAGTCCTCGAAGTTGTAGCCCTGCCACGGCATGAAGGCGACCACGACGTTGCGGCCCAGGGCCAGCTCGCCCTGCTCGGTGGCCGGGCCGTCGGCGATGACGTCGCCCTTCTTGACCCGCTCGCCCGGCTTCACGATGGGCTTCTGGTTGATGCAGGTGTTCTGGTTGGAGCGCTGGTACTTGGTGAGGTTGTAGATGTCCACCTCGTTGGCCACGTCGGTGGTCGCGGTGGCCACGTCGGCCTTGACCACGATGCGGGCGGCGTCGACGGCTCGATGAAGCCGCCGCGCTTGGCGAGCGTGCAGACCCCGGAGTCGCGGGCCACCTTGCCCTCGATGCCGGTGCCCACCAGCGGGGCGGTGGTGCGCAGCAGCGGCACCGCCTGGCGCTGCATGTTGGAGCCCATCAGGGCGCGGTTGGCGTCGTCGTTCTCCAGGAAGGGCACCAGGGAGGCGGCCACCGAGACCAGCTGGTTCGGCGACACGTCCATCAGGTCCACCTCGTCCGGGCGCGACCGATCTTGAGCCGCCGTTGCGGCGAGGTGACGAGTCCCTTCTTGCTGGGGTCGACGTTGGCGCGTGGCCTGCGCGATGATGCGCCTCTCTCCTCGAGCGCGGACAGAAGCGCACGTCGTCGGAGACACGCCGCCCTCGACCTCGCGGTAGGGGTCTCGATGAAGCCGTAGTCGTTCACGCGGGCGTAGGTGGAGAGCGACGCGATCAGGCCGATGTTCGGACCTTCCGGCGTCTCGATCGGGCAGATGCGGCCGTAGTGCGTGGAGTGGACGTCGCGCACCTCGAAGCCGGCCCGCTCGCGGGTCAGGCCGCCCGGCCCGAGGGCCGAGAGGCGCCGCTTGTGGGTCACCTCGGAGAGCGGGTTGGTCTGGTCCATGAACTGCGAGAGCTGGGACGAGCCGAAGAACTCCTTGATCACCGCCGTCACCGGCTTGGCGTTGATCAGGTCGTGCGGCATGAGCGTCTCGATCTCCTGCAGGCTCATGCGCTCCTTGATGGCGCGCTCCATGCGGACCAGGCCGATGCGGTACTGGTTCTCCAGCAGCTCGCCGACCGCGCGGACGCGGCGGTTGCCGAGGTGGTCGATGTCGTCGACGTCCTTGTTCGGCTTGCCGTTCTTGAGGTCGATGAGGAAGCGCACCACCTCGAGGATGTCCTGCGGGTCAGGTATGCGTGTGTCGATCGACGGGCGCGCCGGCGTCGCGGTAGAACTTGTAGTTCAGCCGAGGCGGCCGACCTTGGAGAGGTCGTAGCGCTCAGGGTTGAAGAACAGGTTGCGGAAGAGCGTGCCCAGGCGGTCTCGTCGGCGGATCGCCCGGACGCAGACGCTTGTAGATCCTCCATGATGGCCTCCTCGGCGGTCTTGATCTTGTCGGCGAGGAGCGTGTCGCGAAGCAGCGGCCGACGTTCAGACCGTCGATGAAGAGGACCTGGAACGACTCGATCTTCGCCTCGCCCAGCTCCTCGAGCCGGCCTCGGTGAGCGCCTCGTTGCACTCGGCGAGGACCTCGCCGGTCTCCGGGTCGACGACGTCCTCGGCGACGACCGGTGGGGACGAGCTCCTCGTCGGCCTCGATGGGCAGTCGATCTTCTTCTCGCGGACGCTTCTTGATCGCGGCCTCGGTGAACTTGGCGCTCTTCTCGATGACCTCCTCGCCGGTCCATCCTTGATGTCGCGGGACCGCGCGCCGCCCCGGAGGGCCCCGGGTTCAGGGCCTTCTCGACCACTCCCGGCCTCTCGGCGAACACCGTCTCGGGTCTTGTAGAAGTAGTCGACCAGGTCCTGCGTCGAGTACCCCAGGGCGCGCAGCAGCACGGTGGCCGGCAGCTTGCGGCGCCGGTCGATGCGCACGTACAGGATGTCCTTGTGGTCGAACTCGAAGTCGATCCAGGACCCGCGGTACGGGATGATGCGGGCGTTGTAGAGCAGCTTGCCCGAGGCGTGGCTCTTGCCCTTGTCGTGGTCGAAGAAGGCGCCGGGGGAGCGGTGGAGCTGGCTGACCACCACCCGCTCGGTGCCGTTGATGATGAAGGTCCCGTTCTCCGTCATGAGCGGGATCTCGCCGAAGTAGACCTCCTGCTCCTTGACGTCGCGGATCGAGGCGGTCACCGCCGTCGCCCGCGTCGTAGACACCAGGCGGGTCGCGACCTTGATCGGCGCGGCGAAGGTCATGCCGCGCTGGCGGCACTCGTCGACGTCGTACTTCGGCTTCTCCAGGTTGAAGCTGACGAAAACGAGCTCGCTCGTTCCGTTGAAATCCTTGATCGGGAAGACCGACCGGAAGACGGCCTGCAGGCCGATGTCCACGCGATCCCGGATCGGCGTGGTGGACTGGAGGAACTTCTCGTAGCTCGATTTCTGGATGTCGATGAGGTTCGGGACTTCGATGATCTTACGGACCTGGCCGAGGTTCTTACGGACCCGGAAGTTCGACGCTGGACTGACGGGGATGCCATCTCGCTCCTCAGTGCTGGTTCGACATCAGGGAAGACTCCCCTGAACGTCGTCCCTCGGCGCGCTGCGCATGCGCGTGAGACATCCGAGCTGTTTGCCGGAATCAATGGAGTACGGGCGACGGTGCGGCGGTTGCATAGCGCCGCCCGACCCGCGTGCCAGGGTAAAGGCACGGTTCGTGAAAAGGGGATGTGATTTTGCTCACTTGGCCGCAGGTGCTTCTCTGCCCTGCGCAGTGAAGGGGGCAGGGACCTTAACTGAACTGAGCGGGGACGGGTCGGGATCGGCAGGAAGCCGTAGGCACCGCGCGCTCTCGTACATCGTACCTGGGTAAGGAGAGACTCGAACGGAGGGAGGGGACGTTGAGAGCATCCAGGAGCCTTGGGGTTGGTTGCGGCGTGGGCCTTCGGGGCGTACCTCGTCGCGAAATCTCGCAGCAAGAAGAACCGCCGTCCGGCTCGACGCCGATCGGCACCGGGGACTACCGCGGTCTCCTCGCGACGGCGGACGGCCTCGCGGTGGTGGACCTCTCGGTGCGCGACCCGAGCGTCGCGGCCAAGGCCGGGAGCGGCACGCTGCTCAGCGTCGCAGGCACGTTGACCTTCGACGGCAAGGTCGTCGGCGTCACCGGCTCGCTCGACGGCACGACCGCCACGGTGACGGGCGGCGGCTACTCGCTCACCGGCACGCTCGGCGACGGGGTGCTCGACCTGACGATGACCGGCCCCTCGGGGACGAGCTCGTTCAGCGTGTTCACCGGCGGCAGCACGATCACGCTCCACTGCGGGCTCTACGAGGGCGCCAAGAAGGCCGATCGGCGTCGCGATCGCGGGCAGCCGCGCGGCCGGCGCGATCGGGCTGGCAGGGGGCGGCAAGGTCCCTGATCGGCTCGACGAGCGGGGCGTCGTCTCGTGCTTGCCCGGCTTCCCGCCCAGGGAAGATGGAGGGCACGATCAGCGGCATCGCGATGGACGGCACTGGAGCGACGGCGCCGGTGGCACCGGGACGTTCAACGGCACGAGCGCCAAGTGCCCGCGCGGGACCGCGACGGGCGACAGCGGCACGGACGCGCCCGTCGACACCGGGAGCGACACCGGCACCAGCACCGACACGGGTGCCACCGACGTCGGCAGCGACACCGGCAGCGTCGACACCGGCGGAACGGACACCGCAGCGACAGCGGCGGCGCGTGCTCCTCGCTGGCCCTCAGCGGCCTCGCCGTCACCGAGGGCACGTTCGCGGGCAGTGACGACACCGTCTACACGGGCGGCACGGTGCTCGAGGGGACGTATGTGCTCAACGCGCGCAAGCGCACGCCGTTCGAGGCCGCGCCGGCGGGCCTCGTGAAGATCACCATGCGCTTCACCAAGAAGGCGGGCGGCGGCGCCCAGGACTTCCTCTACGAGCGCGTGGTCTCCGACAACGGCGTCGTCACGTCGGAGTCGGGCGAGATCACGTTCGGCGTCCCGCCGTTCACGGGCGGCTCGGTGGGCACGAACGGGTACAAGAAGAAGGTCGCCTGCCCCGCGACGATCAGCGACAACTCGATCCAGTACAGCGTCCCGAGC
>NZ_JADJKT010000023.1:0-193964 GCF_016705895.1 Candidatus Villigracilis affinis
CATACCGATGCCATATGGATTTCCAAACACGGGTCCGCCTGTCTCGGTCTGCACATATGGTCAATGACGAGGATCCTGTTCTTCAATATCTTGTTGCTGCGGCCAGTCGAGGCGGGTGCATTTCAAAACCTCGCCCGCACAAAGATACGCTCCGGCCTATCATGATTGACCTTACTCAACGGTTCGTGTCATAGCGCATGAGCAGGCGTACTGCTGTCGGCGATGTGAACGCACCACTGACAGGGAAGGCCTCGATGGCCACCTTCAATTCGATTCGGAACTTGGGTGGTCAAGTGCGCCAACAAACCACCAATGGTAGTGCACCCGATGACGAGCGGTGCATACACGATATAACGCTGGCGGCCTACGATCCAGCCAATATCGGGAAGGTGGCCCGCCAGACATCCTCGGGCTTCAAAACCGAATACCCAGCGCGCCATGCTCGCAATATGCATGATAACCGCCATGTGTGTGGATTGCTGGCTTCGGTTTTGGCGGTCGTGCCTGTGAGGTGGCAGAATGAACGCAGGATTAATTCGCCTCCATTGGAACACACTCACCAGATTGATGACCCTGCATCTTTGCATAGATTCGTCGGGTGATATCCGCGGGTCGTTTCGTCGGGACATCTTCTCCGCCACGCTTTCGAAAACGATGACATGCTCCACGCTGTTCTCAACTGGTCCGGCGCGCCATCGACAATGCTTTCAGGGTCGTGTACCATCCTTCCGCTTACGGAAGGTGATGTCGGCAACGAAAACGAGGCGCGATCCACTGGCTTGAATGCGGTCGCCGAACGCACTTTCGCCGAACCCTGCAAACACCCACGGAATGGATCGCCCCAATGCGGACAACTGCCAGCATGACCATGATCGCTTCACCGGGCGGGTGGGCATAGATTCGTCACGCGGTCACCCTTGGAAATTCCCGATTTACGCAATGCCGCGGCGATCTTTTCCACATCGTGTAATAGTTTTACGTCCGTGAATAAACGCCTCGCCGTTGACCACTTATAAATAAGAGCTGTATGTACCATACTAACTTGACAATGTGCATCGAGTTACGTTGTATGAAAGGTTGGTCTGCCCCTGAAAACCAGCGAAAGTTCGGATAATTTCACTCGAACACTTTGTGCCAGTTTCGGAACCAGTGCAACTCCTTTTTGCTGTTTGTTCCCAAAATGCTTCAGGATCATCCGTCCATCTTAAATCCAGCGGTTGACGATTGGGCTGATGAGGGGTTCATGCACGATCTCCTTATAAATATGGCGAAATGATCGAGTGGAAACAAGACATCCATAAGACAGGCTATCACACCCGTCTTATGGATGCAGAGTTACCTACGTCTATTCTATCCATCCTGAGGGCGAATGACCAGCACCCAAGCACGGGTGAATGTTTGACCATCACTCTGTGATACTACCCATGAGAAGCTTCTGCAGCCAGAACGTCCATGCGTGGACATGGCGATCATATCCACATTCATTTCTTTGGCCACTGCGAGGATCGTTTTCCGCCACAGGCCCTTCGCGAACTTCCACAGATGCAAGGGCCTTCGCTCTTCATCTTGCCGGCGAGGTTTCCATTTAGGATTTATCTGCCGGCGACCGCATTGAGATCATCAATTTGCCAATGGGAGGGTCATTGAAGATCTCGCCAGCCAGGTTGGCCACCTGCAATAGAGGTAAGTTCTGCCATATCCGCCTTTGCCGGTTTGCGTGCATGGTCAAGGATGGTTTCAGAGATTCAGGGAGCCATCCAACAGGACGAGGAAATGCAGCGGCTAAGCGACAACACCCTTTACACGGATTGACGCGATCGAGTGATCCGATGCGACCATATCCCCACTCCGTTTGTTTCGGGAAGTTTCAAATATCCCACCACAGCACAAATGCCCGCAATGGCCATGGGATACCAAGCCCAAGCAAAATTATTGCCCGTCTCGCACGGATCGAGGAAAGGCCGATGATCGGCACAAGTCCGCCAAACACACCGTTGCGATATGATGCAGCAGAGACATGGACGCAGCAGTTTTGGTCGAAACAACTCAACCAAAAATCTGCGCGATCGGGCCATAGGCTGGTGTCACATAGATCACACGGATAAAGACAAAAGGACACCAAGCATGAACGGGCTATAAGCGGGGTTGACGACCTTATCAGCGGGGTTACCGATGAATGGGGCAAATCTTTCCATGGTCTGGTAGATCGGAAAGCCCGTGAAAAGCTCAACACCATGCCCCCAACATGAACGGTTTGCGGCCATACCGCTCGAGAGATGACCAGCAAAACGAAAGGTGACCCGCCAAAAGCGCCGCGCCGACCATCATATTCAGATCGACTAGGCCCACGCAAGATCTTTGCAGGAGTAAAAACAATGCGTAGAGGTGACCTGTATGCCAAACTACGCCTTGCCCCATCTGGCGCCGGACAAAGCCAACAAACACTTAGCTAGACCAACGGATTGCCAAAAGCTTTCCCCGAAAGTTTGTGGAAACCTGCTTCTTTCCTTGAGCTTGATGTACAAAGGCGACTCGCGCAAAGAATAGCGGATGTACAGTGACAAACCCACGAGAAAGATGGAGATCAAAAATGGAATGCGCCAGCCCGTAGCCGCGAATGCCTCCTCCCCCATGATGGAACGGGTGGTCAGGATCACACCGAGTGAAACAAACAAACCAAGGGTCGCCGTGATCTGAATCCAACTGGTGAAATAGCCACGACGGTTTTGAGGCGCGTGCTCTGCAACATAGGTCGCCGCGCCGCCATATTCACCGCCAAGCGCCAACCCCTGTAAAATGCGCAGGAGGATCAAGATATACCGCCGCAGGGCCGATCACTTCTGCAGTGGGCAGTAAACCGACCGCGAATGTGCACAAGCCCATCAAGGTCATAGTGACCAGGAATGTGTATTTGCGACCGATCAAGTCGCCTACGCGGCCAAAAACGATCGCGCCGAACGGACGTACGATAAAACCAACTGCAAATGCCGCAAGCCAGGCGATCAAATCGCCCAGAGGCGTGCCCGTTTGTAAAACTTACTGGAAATCACCGTTGCAAACTGCCAAAAATATAGAAATCGTACCATTCGATCATCGTCAGCGGCGGACGCGAAAATGATACGAGGAGTCCCTGTTGCTCCGAATGCGCCGAACCTGCCATAACTGCCTGTGCTGCCATAGATCGCTCCTTATAGATTCAAAATATGGTATGTATCAATTGCAAGCTGTTTTTTAGGGAGGGGAACATTAGAAGGATATGGGCATGGCACATCCTTTTCTACATTGCTGACCAATGCGCCGACATCGGAGGCTCGTAGTTTCTATTATGAATGGAGGTGGAGCGGCGGGCACAAGGGCGTTTTGAGCAAAGGGCGTAAATTCATACGCCATTCAACGCCGTGTCATCACCGGACAGTTCGCGGTCGGTTGAGAATTCTTTGCACATAAATTCCACCACCAAATGCAGGATAGAATTGCCCAGCCAAATACCGCTAAAGAGGTAAATTAAAATTAAGAAAAACCCAGGTGTGCGAAAAAAGTTACGCACTCCTCCAAAATTCGTCCACGCGGCTTAAATGGATTTACTCCACCCAATCCAGGTATCTTGTACCACATCCTGCAAACGGCAGGAACCATGGGCTACCCGTGTACAACCCCAGCGGCGCGCCAGGGAAATCGAATTTCGCAAAGGGATGGTCCTTGATATTCCCCTTGATCATTGCCTCAGCCACCGTCTTGCCCAAATAGGTCGCCATCGCCACACCATGCCCTGCATAGCCAAGCGAGTAGTGCAACCCATCCGCCTCACCGACATGTGTCATCTGGTCGAAGGCAAAGTCGAGCGTGCCCCCCCATACATATTCCACTTTTACATCCTTCAACTGCGGATAAATCTTTATCATTTCGCGCAAAATCTCACCGCTTTGCGCGATCGTGTTTTTCATTTCGGGAAGAATGCCGCGCGTCCGCCAAAGATCATACGGTTATCCCACAATCGAAAATAATTTAGAAAGTGCTTGAAATCAAAGATCATACGATTCTTTGGGCTGAGTTCATGCGCCAGTTCATCTGAAAGCCGTTCCGTAGCAATGATGAACGACCCAATCGGGATGATCTTCCTCTGAAGTTTTCTGGTGACATTTCCCGTATAACCAGAGGTCGCCACCAAAACGGACTCTGCTTCCACCCTCACCTCTCCGTTTCGACGACAAACCGATCCTGACTCCGCTCGATCTTGTTCACCCGCGCTCGCGCGCAGAGAATCGCCCCCGCTCTGACAGCCGCATCTGCGAGTCCGACCACATATTGGGCAGGGTTCAACCCCGCGCTGACCTCATCTACCAATGCGCCGTGATACACATCCGTGCCGATCTCAGAGCGCAGGTCCTTCGGCGAAACAAGATTGACTTTATGATTGAATTCCTTCGCCATGAAATCCACTTCATCTTTTAGCACGTCGAAATGTTTTGGGTTTGTTCGCCGCCAGCAAATGACCCGTGCGGGCAAATCCGCAATCAATGTTTTCCTCTTTGACGATCTGCTCAACCAAAGCTACCGAATCGATCGAGGCTTGGAATAAGGTCTTCGCCAAATCATGCCCATATCTCTTGATGGCGGTTTGCATGGCAACTTTGAGTCCGGTCAGAGTCATGCCGCCATTGCGAGAACTCGCGCCCCAACCGATGGTCTCAGCCTCAAGGACAACGGCTTTCACACCTCGCTGCGCAAATGTCCGCGCGGCGCTCAAACCTGTATATCCACCGCCGATGATGGCTACATCCACCTTTTCAGGAATGGGCGTTAAATTTGAGTCATTAGGCATTTTGACGGTGGTATGCCAGTAGATTTGTTGGTTCATTATGCACCTTTATATATAGACGACAGACGGCGGGCTATAGACAGTGCATTGTCCATCGTCTGCTACTCAAGTATTTCTTTCCAGTTTAATTCTTCAAAAGCTTTGTGCAGGCGGTGGCCATCTTCCACGACAACGTATTTCAGATTGGAAAAAGTTTTTTCAGCCAGTTCACGCACAGGCTTAAGCGGTACCACATCATCTTCTGTCCCGTGGATGATGATGGTTGGAACAGAAACAGGTTCGAGGTCCAGATAAGAGGCGAAATGGTCGCGTAGAAGGGCTGGCGCAAGCAGGATCAATTTCCGCACTTGGGTCGGATGATTGCAGGTGAAGACCGTTCCCATTAATCCGCAAAGGATGAGCCGATGATCGTCCAATCAGTTTTATCGGCGAGGATCGGGGTCAATTGTTCCATGCGTTCTTCAAATGAACCAGTGAAGTCGGGAGTGATCATGCCGGGAATAATTGCGCAAACTGGCGGGCTTTGCCACTCTGGCTGGTGCTTTCGAGGCCGTGGAGGTAAATGATCTTTGAGTTATCCATCGGTTGCGCCTTCTTCCTTTTTCTTTCTGCGGGTGACTGTCTTTTTATCGGTAGCAGCGGATTCTGCTTTTGGTTCGCGCGTCGTAAGTTTCCTGCGTGGTTTCTTTACTTCGAGGACAGGTTCAGAAGTTTCCCCAGCGATGAAATCGACCGTCTGTGTATCTTCGACCTCTGCGGGTCTTGACCTTGATAAAGGTTGCGGACGAAGCAGGTCACGCAATGATGTTTGAAGCGGCGGCGGAAATGACGATGAGATACGACGAAGAGTCACCACGGTCATTGGGTTTTCCGTAGTGGTAAGAATATGCTTGAGCATGAAGGTTGTTTCATTGGAGGAGGCGCGATACAGCACGACGATCAATTCGGCAAGATCATTCTGTAAAGTGGACGGAGCTTCTTCGATGATTGGCTCGACGAGGTCAAAGATCGGCGGGAGATTTGCGGTGGTTATATCCGCGATCATTGGGATCAAGGCTTGAATGCCATTCGACCATGTACGCGCGCGCAGGATGAAGATACTCGCGGATAAGATTAAAGAATTGTTCGGGGTTTCGCGCCGCATGCGCGTGAGACTTGTCAAAGCAGCGCCGAACGAACATCGGGATCGCGGATTTGCTGAGTCCACGCGGTGAGGCGGGGAAGCAAACGTTCTTCCTGAGGCGGGATTCTGCCAAGCAGAAAGGCGGCGAGCAAGCGTGTTTCGAGCGCACCTTCATCCCAGAGCGTGTCGGCAAGGTTAAGCGCGTGATCAGGATTGGCAGTCGCAACGGCGCGGAGTTCGTTTTCGATCTGCGTGAGCACAGCGGGCGGCGTGCGATAGGTTTTTAGGTTGGAACCGGGGGCTACGTTTTCTTTTGTCCGCAGGGTGTAGTTGACGTAGAAATCAAGGATCTCACGCAGATGCTTCATGAACTCATCTGGCAGAAAGAAAAAATCTGCCAGACGGTTGGCTTGCTTGCGAAGGCGGGCGAGATCTATGGCGGGCATGGGAAGGAGGTGCCAGGTGCGAAGTGCCAAGTGTCAGGCGATTCGGCTTTTAACCTGACGCCTGACACTTGAACACGTGACACTCACTAATACGCTTTTGCGAAATACACTTTGCGCTTGGAGGGCTTGCCGCAGACGACGCAGGCGCCTTCCTCTTTGGGCTGGTCAAAAGGAATGTTGCGGGTGGTAGCTTTGGTTTCTTCCTTCACCTTGGATTCGCACTCGCGTGATTCGCACCAATAGGAGAATGCCCAACCATCTTTCACAACTTCCTTGAGTTCGTCGTAGGTTGCTACATTGTGAATATTGGAGTCGCGATATTCGGTGGCACGCTTGAGGAGCGAAGCCTGAATTTCGTCCAGCAACCCTTTGACAGTTGAGTCCAGATTCGTTTGTGGAACGAAGGTTTTGCCTTCCTTGCCAGGTCGATCACGGCGGGCGAGGGCAACGGTCCCCTTTTCGACATCCTTGGGGCCGATCTCCACGCGGACGGGAACGCCGCGCATTTCCCAATCGTTGAATTTGAATCCACTGCTAACGTTGTCGCGGTCATCGAATTTGACACGGACACCGGCAGCCTTCAGTTCGGCGAAGATGCGGTCGGCAACTTCCATCACTTTGGCTTTCTCTTCGTCACTCTTGAAGATCGGGACAACGACTGCCTGAATAGGCGCAAGGCGGGGAGGCATGACAAGACCATGATCATCGCCATGCACCATGATCATCGCGCCAATGATGCGGGAAGAGATCGCCCATGAGGTGGTCTGTGCGAAGGTCAACTTGTTGTTCTTGTCGAGGTATTGAATCTCGAAGGCCTTGGCAAAATTATCACCAAAATAATGAGAGGTGCCAGATTGCAATGCGCGCTTATCCCACATCATCGCTTCGATGGAGGTGGTGATCTGAGCACCTGCAAAACGTTCGGTGTCGCTCTTGGTTCCTTTGAATACAGGCACCGCTGCCTCTTCAAGACAGAAACGTTCATAGATATCGAGGATGCGATACATTTCCTCTTTGGCTTCTTCTTCGGAAGAATGAGCCGTGTGGCCTTCATGCCAATAGAATTCAGCTGTGCGCAAAAAGAGTTTGGTGCGCAACTCCCAGCGAAGTACGGAACCCCACTGCACAATAAGAATGGGCAAGTCGCGCCATGACTTGACCCACTTCGAATACATATGACCGATGATGGTCTCAGAGGTGGGGCGCACAGCCAGTTTTTCTTCAAGCTCCTGACCGCCACCGTGGGTGACGACCGCCAATTCGGGAGCGAAACCTTCAACGTGATCCTTTTCTTTTTCAAAGAAAGACATGGGGATCAAGGTCGGGAATGCGGCATTGACATGACCCGTCGCCTTGAATTCCTTATCCAGCCAGGATGTGATGTTTTCCCATAATGCCCAACCGTAGGGTTTCACCACCATACAGCCACGCACAGGGGCATAATCTGCCAGGTCCGCCCTTATGACGAGCTGGTTGTACCATTCTGAAAAATCTTCTGCACGGGTTGTTAATTTTTCTTCAGCCATTTTTTCCTCTTATCAGTTTCAGGTTTCAAGTTGACAGGTTCGCAGGTTGGATAACTTTCAACCTTCAAACCTTCCAACTTTCTAATTTCATTACGGCAGTTTTCACATCTTCTGCAAAGTATAACAACTCGCGCTGATGTCTGGGCATATAACTTTCAAATTCACGGAAGAACTGATCGAACGTGGACTGCCAACCACTCCCGACCAGTATTAGCGGCCTGGGAGGCAGCGATTCCACGATCATCAAATTCCACATCAGGGAGATTTCCGTCAAGGTGCCAGCGCCGCCAGAAAGGGCCATCGCCGCATCGCAGCCTTCAATCAAGCCCATAATTCTGTCCATCAGGGTCTTCTTTCGTCTTTCCTCTTTCACCCATTGATTCGGTTTCGAATTGCGCCATTCTTCGATGTCAATACAGGTCACACCCACCACATGACCGCCTGCTTCATGCGCGCCGCGCGAGACCGCCTCCATTGTACCCATGTAACCGCCGGTCAATATAACGTGTCCGCGCTGGGCAAGGAGTGCGCCAAGTTCACGGGCTTCTTCGTAAGCCTGTGAGCCTTCCTTCGGTTGTGCGCCGCCAAATATTGTTATGTTCATGAATTCGCCTTGTTTAAAGTTGCAGGTTCAAGGTTGTAGGTTGGGGAATCCACTCTCAACTATTCCTCAACATCCCATTCTCGTGTTTTGTTCACTGCTATTTTCTTTAGCACAGCCTCTTCCAAGTCAATGCCTGAAACGGAAGCCAGCTGCAAAAGATAGAGGGTCACATCTGCTAGTTCGCTGCCCAGTTCGTCCCTATCCTTGATCTCTTCACCGAATTGAAAATGCTCCAGAATCTCGGCAGCTTCGATCGAAAGTGATACAGCCAGATTACGCGGTGTCTGCGGACGCTTGCTGCCTTCGTCGTACCAACCTTTTGACCTGACCAATTCGTGCATTTGCCTGGTCAATTCCTTGATTGTGATATCTTTGTTCATCTTCGTTTATCCAAGTTGCAAATAAAAACGGCTCGCCATGTCTGGGAGCCGTTTGGGCGCATCGAACCGAACCTAACCAGACCTGGAGGATTTGTTATATGGCATTCGAGGGGACGGGCTTGGTTTAAACATGCGTCAATTATACACAGTAATCCCAGATTGGGAAGAACTCTGCGCAGCATTGTTTTTGAATAGTTGGAGTAAAATAATCGTAATCATTCTCATGCCTCCATTCCTGCAATTTCTTATCCGACGACTTTTTTCCGCCTTCGTTTCACTGGTCATCATCACCATGGTGCTGTATGCAGGTGTCATGCTGACACCGCCCGAAGCGCGCGCACGCCTATATCTGCCTCCCGGCAAAGGCGGTGATCGTGCATCAGAAGCATTCATCGGCGTACTCATTAGAACCCATCACCTGGATGAGCCCTATCTGGTGCAATATTTTTATTGGGCCAAATCCCTGCTGACGGGCTCATGGGGATACAGCCCGACCTTAAACGCTGACGTACTGCCGTCACTTCTGCACCGAACCCCTGCCACACTTGAACTTGCGCTTTACTCCCTGCTCTTATTAATTCCCCTCGGCCTCGCCAGCGGATTGATCTCCGGCTGGCGGCCCGGCGGCATCTTCGATAATGGCTTTCGCAGCCTTGCCTTTCTCGGAACCTCAATGCCTTCCTTTATTCTCTCGATGATTCTGATCGCGGTCTTCTATATTCAGCTGGACTGGCTTGCCCCGGGCCGCATCGACGTCACCACTGAATTAAAGATGTACCGAACAGGTTTTGTGGAATATACAGGCGCACTGACTCTCGACAGCCTGCTCAACGGCCAGATTGACGTCTTCTTCGCTGCAATACGCCACTTGATAATGCCCGTCTTCACCCTGTCCATCTATCACTGGGCAACGCTGGGACGAATCACCCGTGCCACAATTCTGAACGAGCGAGGCAAGGAATACATCACAGCGGCGCGCGCGCGCGGCGTAAAAGAATCAAGCCTGATATGGAAGCATGCCCTTCGTGCCATTCTTGCCCCTTCTTTGACGGCCATGGTCCTCTCCGCTGCCAGCATTGTGACGGGTCTGTTTGTCATTGAGATCATCTTTGGGCTGACGGGCGTTTCACAAGTTATTGTCATTTCCATGAACAGCTCGCCCGATGCGCCCGCAGCGCTTGGGTTTGCCGTCTACAGCGTTATCATGGTGCTCGGCCTGATGTTTGTCTTGGACGCCATCCAGGCTTTACTTGATCCGCGTGTTCGCGAGGAAGTTCTCAAAACATGAGGGCTGTTCGTTTCTTCTTCTCCCGTTGGCAAAATTGGATCGGTCTGCTGATCGTATTGACCTTTACGGTGGTCGCTATTTCCGCACCGCTGCTATCGCCGCCAGATAAAGACACACAGGGTTCATTCAAAAAAGTCGGCCGCTCTACCGATCGAACGCCGCATCCGCCAGACGAAATTTCCATTCTCGGCACTGTGCCCGGGCAAATCGATGTATATCACACCCTGATCTGGGGCGCACGCGAAGCCCTGCAGTTCGGCTTGCTTGTGGCTATCGGCGCTTTCGTTTTTGGCACATTATTTGGAGCGATCGCCGGTTACTTTGGCGGTTTCATAAACAGTTTGATGATGCGCATTGCGGATGCCTTCCTGACCTTCCCGGTACTGGCTGGCGTGGTCTTTTTACAACAGCTTGTGGCAATAACCATTGAATCCATGGGCGGGATCTACTGGTTCAACTTGTATTATTTTGGTCCCGTGGTGGATTTCCAATTCACGCCGCCGCCATTCGCAGTTTTCCTGATGAAGGTTGACCCCATTCTCATCAGTTTGATCATATTTTCATGGATGCCCATTGCCCGCATTGTCAACACCATGGTCATCACGCTTAAAAACGCAGACTTTATTCAGGCTGCCCGCGCACTTGGCGGCAGCCCTGCGAGGATCATTCTCCGTCATCTGATTCCCAATGCGGTGGGACCAGCCATCGTACTTGCTGCGCGTGATGTAGGCAGCTCTGTAATTATGCAGGCGACCATCACCTTTATCGGGCTGGGCGGCGCTTCGGCTTGGGGCATTCTGCTTTCCATTGGGCGCAATTGGGTCATCGGCCCGGGTGGAGGCTTATTACGTTACTGGTGGGTCTTCCTGCCCGTCACCATCGCCATCATCCTCTTTGGCGTCGGTTGGAACCTGCTGGGCGATGGCTTGTTGGAAGTGCTCGACCCAGCGGCAAATGCCTACGGTGGCAAGTCGCTTTTTAGACAGAAGCAGAAAAAAGGTAAGAACGACGCGCAGCCCGCAAAAATCCCAGATCCAATTCGCCACAGTCCAAATCCTGACCTGGCATTGAAAACTCGAGGCACTCTTTTGACCCCTATGAGCAATTCAGCAGAAAAACACCCTGTCCTGCAGACCGCCCGCGATGCACTTGCAAAAAAAGATTTCGAACATGCCGTGCATGCATATTCGCATTTGATCAAACATCGCAGAAACTTAAATGAGATACGCCAGGATATGATCGATTATGCACGCCAGTTTCCTAACCAGCCCATCATTTGGAATCTACTTGGGGATGTGCTTATACAGGAGGGAAAACATGAATATGCAGAAAAAGCCTACGAACACGCCAGGAGCTTGACCTCGTGATAAACAAAGGGCCATTCACCAAATGAAAATGGGATTGGAAAACGAGCGCATCATCTCCAACCGACAGTTGATTCTGCTTCGTGACATCTCCTCCCTTTCGGCGGAGCTGAACATGCCATGTTATCTCGTCGGTGGTTCCGTGCGCGATATCCTGCTCGAACAACCCATCAACGACCTTGACATTGTCCTCGAAGCAAACGCTATCGAATTTGGCAATGCGCTCGTCAAAAAGATCGGCGGCAGGCTGACCACACACCCAAAATTTCACACCGCGATCTGGCACCTGCCCGAATCTCTTGCGGAACATATTCAACCTTCTTTTCTCGACCTCATCACAGCGCGCTCTGAAACTTATAAAACCCCAGGCGCATTGCCAACTGTAACGCCATCGACCATGGAAGATGACCTGCGCCGCCGCGATTTCACCATCAACGCCATGGCCATCCGCCTCGACGGTGATCACTTCGGCGAACTGCTCGACCCCCTCAACGGACAAAGCGACCTAAAATACGGGCTTATCCGCATTTTACATCCCCGTTCATTCATTGATGACCCCACACGCATCTTTCGCGCTATCCGCTACGAAGGCCGCTATTCGTTCCATCTTGAATCATCCACAAGCGAATCGATCAACTCCACTTCGCTCGATATTTTCAGAATGTTAAGCGGCGAACGGATCCGCCATGAATTGGATTTGATATTTGAAGAAGAGCAAGCCTTGTCAATGATCCAGCGACTACAGGAACTGGATACATTCAAATATATTCACCAAAAATTACCAGACTTCAACCCAGCCTATTCTGATTTCCTTGAAATGGATATGGGATTGGATATCCCCGCCAGCCGGGCCGCCCTTGGGTATATCCTATGGCTGATGGATCTGAACGAGGATGCGATCCTGTCCATTTCAAGGCGGCTGGAGTTCACATCCGAGTTAACACATTCCGTCTGGGCCGCCTCGCAATTAAAAAAAAGCCTGCCATTCCTTACAAACTCAAAGCCAAGCCTGTGGGCACTTGCCCTTGAAAAGCTGCCTTTATTATCGGTCTATGTGGTGTATCTTGATTCCGGTGAAGGCTCATTGTTAAATTACATTTCATTCTGGCGTCATGTCAAACCCCATACCACGGGAAACGACCTGAAAGCGCACGGCCTGCCGCCCGGCCCGCGCTATGGTGAAATCCTCACCCAACTCCGCGCCGCCTGGCTGGATGGGGAAATTACAAACGAAAAAGAAGAAAAGGAGTTGCTGAATACGCTGCTATGAATCTTCAACCGTACCTTGACTTTGCCACATCGCTGGCCTATCGTGCAGGCCGAATCACAATGGGCTATTACAACACTGGCGTTCGCGCAGACATGAAGGAAAATAACGAACCCGTTACCATTGCCGACCATGAAGCCGAAAAATTCATCCGCGCCGAAATCGAAAGGCAATATCCCGGTCACGCCATTATCGGGGAGGAATTCGGCCATACCAATGGAAACGGTGTCCCTTTTCGCTGGACCATTGACCCCATTGATGGAACAAAGTCATTTATCCGCAGTGTGCCTTTATACGGCGTGTTGATCGGTCTGGAGATAGAAGGCAAGATAAGCGTCGGTGCGGCGTATTATCCGCCACTCGATGAAATGCTCTGCGCAGCAGATGGACTCGGCTGCTGGTGGAATAGCCGCCGCGCGCACGTTTCAACCGTGGATGAAATTTCCCAGGCCTGTGTGGTCACCTCCGATTTTCAGCGGCTCGCAGAAAAGGATGCCACACTGACAGAACGTTTCGCAAAGAAAAAAGCCTTGCTACGCACATGGGGTGATGCTTATGGATATATGCTCGTCGCCACCGGCCGGGCTGAAGTATGTGTCGATCCATTTTTAGACATTTGGGATTATGGCCCTTATCCAGTGATCCTGCGTGAAGCGGGTGGATATTTCGGCACCTGGTCCGGGCAGGAAGGTCATACACCCGGAGATGCGCTGGCTTGCAACGCCGCCCTTAAACAGGAAGTTGTCAAATTGATGATGCAAGGTTCTTAAAACGTCGAAATGCTTGCATTCATGCATCATCCTAATATATAATCATCCAATGGCAAACACCGAGAGACTGCCTTACAGGTTACGCGAGCCTTTTCTCGCGACCACAGAACTGGCTCTTTTTCGCGCATTACAACAGATGGTTGGGGCGAGATATTTGATCTGTCCAAAAGTTGCCTTGAATGACATTTTTTACATTGTGCGTCCAAACGAAAACGTGCATTTCTTCAACAAGTTCTTTCGAAAGCACGTTGACTTTTTACTCTGCGATCCACAAACCCTGACCCCCGCATTTGGGATCGAGATTGTACGTCCCATTTCAAAAAACGAAACACGCGAAAGCGATAAGTTCATAGAGGAACTATTCATTGACGCAGGTCTGCCGCTTGTGCATGTTCCCTCCAGCCAGACATATGACCCTTCTGATATTGTTTCACTCTTCCAACTGGCGGTGACGAAGATCGGCGGAACCGTGTCGCTGCGAATTGACAGCACATCCGACTCCGTGCCACTTTGCCCTGTGTGTGGGAAAATGATGGTCCTGCGAATCAATCGCGACGGAGCCCGCTCCGGGAAAAAATATTACGGCTGTATGGACAGTCCACGTTGCGCAGGCCTTGTGCCGATCGACTAAAAAATCTCCGCTCGTTAGTGAGCGGAGATTTTTGTTAGAAATGCCTTGCCAATTCGGACGCGTATTGCCTGCCCACGCCAGCACGATGCTCCAAAAGCCAATCTTTCAAACTGGTCTTACAACGCGGAGTCTCTCTGGAAATGAGCAGGTTCGCCATTAATCCATCCACCTCTTCCGGCGTCAGCATCACATCGTTGACAAACAGGCTCATGAATTGCGCCGCAAACAAAGCCAAGCGGGGGTGGAATGATACAAGCGGTCTTTTCACACCAACCGATCGTCCGATCAACTCCACCATTTCCTTGAAAGTGAATTCCTCGGGGCCAACTGCATCCCAAACATAATTATCCTTGGAATACACAGCTTCCACAGCTAGTTTTGCAAGGTCATCCACATAGACTGGGGAAAGTTTATATGAACCATCCCCGGGCAGGCCAAATAAGGGAAGCCTTCTCAAAAGCCAGGCGATGTTATTAATGAGGATATCCTCCTTGCCGAATAAAACCGTGGGGCGAAGGATCGCGTAACTCATCCCAGATTCGACCACCGCTTTTTCATTGGCAGCCTTCCCCCAAAAATACGGAAGATGCGACTCAGCAGATGGATTCGTGATACTGATATGCACGATACGCTTCACGCCTGCTTTTGCGGCAGCATCCACCAGAATCTTTGTGTTTTCAACAGCGCGGGGCTGTGTGTTATTGCCTTTGTCAAAGCGAACCCAGTAGGTATTGACAAGCACATCCATTCCGCGCAGATTCTGGACCAATTCCTCCTTGTTGCCAAAATCCAAAGGGAATGCTTTTACTTTTCCGCCAAACGGGTCGGGGCGGTTCGGGTGATTGGTCAGGGTAAACACTTCTTCACCGCGTTCAAGAAGACGTTTGGTAATATATTTACCTGAATAACTAAAGGCACCTGTTACTGCGATTTTCATTTTAGCTCCTTACTTTAAAATAGATAGTATATTTTTGACGTTTGACAATCCCAGGCTCTCCAGCCTGACCACAGCCCGCGTCAGGCTGTCAATCGCATTGAAAAACTCCTGCAAAGCCTGAACACGTTTGTAGATGAAGTCGATCTCATCCTTATCGCCACTGACCTCTCCAGCTTCGAGTTTGGCAAGCGTATCCCCCACAGAGCGGATGGCGCTATCAAACTCACTGTTTTGCCTTTCGCGCAGGATCGAGCGGATGGATTTGTAAAAATCATCCTCCGCCATGTAATAATCCTTGCGGTCGGCCAGTTTTGATGAACGATGCACCAATCCCATGCGTGCCAGTGTGCGGACCTCGGTACTGACCGCCCCCTTCGTCAGCCCGGTCGCTTGAACGATCTCATCCAGCGAAAGCGGATTGGGGGAAAGATACAGCACGGCGAAGATCGCCCCCATGCCTTTTGGGAAACCCCAAAAACGGCTGATCTGGCTAAGTCCTTCTGTGAAATCCTGTTTGAGTTGGGAAATTTTTGTAGGCATGCCTATCCTTTACTACGTTTAGTAATTACTAAACGTAGTATACGTTACACCTGCCAGACTGTCAAGAACAAAAAAGCCGCCAATTGGCGGCTTCGAGCGGTACAGATTTTCAAATTTAGGGAGTTTCGATAAATAACTGGAGAAACTCCTCCCCTGTCTTCCCCTGCCCATCATCCAAATATTTTTGAATAGGCACACGTACAACCAAATGCTCCGTTTCGCTTTTATCAAACCAAAATTCCACAAACCCATAATTCCCCTGCAGTTCATCGCGAGGAATCTCCATGACCATCGCCATGACTTGCGCCATCCAATTTCCAAACAATTCATCATCTGCCAAATTAACTACAGTGAGGTGGACATAAATATCCGTTTCCATCACACCGAACGTGGAATGACCATCCGCATAAATACAATCCTCCCCAAACAAACTTGCATTTGCGCGCGAGTTGGGATCCATGGCGCGAACCGCTTCGTCGATCTTCTTTGTCAATTCGGGCGCATCATGATATGCCCATGTAAAAGCACAGCCTTCATAGGCGGGTGTGAAAGTGACTGTTTCAGTAGCAGTAACTGTATCGATGGTCTCCACAACGAATGTGACAGTTTCACTTGGGGGTAGGTCACTCGCGGCTGGCTGTTTAGCGACATTATTTTGCAAAGCAAAGACGCCTGCAGTGGCAGCTACAACAAGTGTGGCAGCGATCCAATTGCGTATTTTTTTCATAAGGCTTTCGTCCCTTGCCATTGAGCAATACTATCGTAGTATAGAAATTGGTGGGTGCTGTCTCGGCGGCGAAACTGCCGCTTGAACACGCACCCACCAAAAGGTCGAAAAGAATCGCGATGATCGGTCTGGTTATATACCCAAATTAGTTTGGATAACCGCCGTTGTCATTACCGCCGTCATCGTCATCGTCGTCATCATTGTTATTGTTGTCGTTACCGTTATCGTTTCCGTTGTTATCATTCTCGTTTTCGGAGTCTGGATAATCGGATGGGTCGGGAACTTCATCCAGAAAATCTGGCAACTCGGGAATTTCATCCAACCATTCCTGAATTTCAGAGCTATCGATCAAAAGGGGCTCAATGGGCGGGAAGTTGCCTTCAATATAAGTGTACTCACCTTCGACCAATTCAACTTCATTGCCATTTCCGTCTTTGAGGGAACAATGACCTTCAAGGCAGGAGGCTTTTAGCTTTTTGGTTTCGGGGTCATACTCCACGCGCATGAGGCTGCCGCGCACCGAAGCAACACCCGACGGAGTTTCCACTTCGAGTGATCCGCCATTCAAAAGAATGTAGACCTTCCCGAACAGCAACTCGATGACAGTTTTGGGCTGGCCATTCTCTTCCACAAGCTGAGGAACCGTAAAGGAAGAATTCGGGCCTACGCGCACGATCGTGCCTTCAGGAAGTAAATCCAGCCTGGCGCGGCCTTCTGCACCGGTTTCCACACCACCTGTGGGAAGAATATTCGTACCCACCATGGCCGGCGCAAAGTCATTGGTGGAAAGCATGCGAGCCATAACTTCATTCTGAACATCAGAGATGGTTGCTTCACGCTCTGGGGCAGTGGTTGCAGTTGGAATCGGCTCAACCTCGGCAGGGATATCGACTGCGGGGCCAACTTGAGAGGCTGGTTCTTCCGTGGCAACGGGAGCTTCAACCGGTGATACGGCAGGCGCACATGCCCCCAAGAGTAATGTCAAAAGTACAAGAATAACTGTCAGCTTTTTCATAAGATTTACCTTTCTCCTATATCTACCTTAATCGCATTATATACTATTTCAAAATATCAGCCGCGGCGGCGGCCATGAGGGCTGAACCGTTGATCAGCGCCTGTTCATCGAAATCAAATTTGGGGTGATGATGGCCGTAATCAAGCTGTTTTTCCTGATTATTCGAACCGATGAAGAAATAACATCCATCAACCTTTGCCTGCATATAGGCCATGTCTTCGGCGCCCATCGTGAGATAAGGTGAGTTGTCATGATTCAGGCTCGGGAGCAGGTTTCGCGCGGTTTCCTGTACTCTGGCTGTGACCAGCTCGGCGTTGATCAGTGCCGGGGTAAGCTGCTTCACCATCATCTCCACCTGACACCCCATCGCAGAAGCTACGCCTTTCACCACTTCATCAAAACGCTGCAAGACCTTCGTCCGTACCTGCGGGTTAAAGGTGCGGATCGTTCCCTGCATCGTCACCTCCTTTGGAATAACATTGAAAGCCGTGCCGCCATTGATCACCGTAAAACTGATGACCGCCGTCTCCAGCGGACCGACATTGCGCGAAACAATAGATTGCGAAGCAGAGACAATCTGCGCTGCACAAACCACCGGATCGACCGCCAGATCAGGGATCGCCCCGTGGCCGCCCTTGCCAATGACCTTGATCTTGAATTCCTCAGCCCCCGCCATCACCGGACCTTTGGCAACATTCACCCAGCCGAGCGGTTTTTCATTCCACAAGTGCAAAGAGAGGGTCATATCCACTTTGGGGCCATCCAGCACGCCATCGCGCATCATCATTTCCGCGCCACCAACCTCCTCCCCATTGTTGCCTTCTTCAGAGGGTTGAAAACAGAACTTGACCGTGCCCGCCAGTTCATTCTTGTGTTGATTTAATATCTTCGCCACAGTCAGGCCGATGGCGGTATGACCATCATGTCCGCAGGCATGCATCACCCCAGCATTTTGTGAGGCGTATTCCGCGCCCGTTTCTTCGTGGATCGGCAGGGCATCCATATCGAAACGCAGGAGCAGGGTGGGGCCGGGCTTTGCACCTTCAAGCAGACCGACCACGCCAGTCTTGCCAACGCCTTTTGTCACTTCAAGGCCGAGCGCTTCCAATTCCTTTGCCACAATTCCACTGGTGCGAATTTCCCTAAACCCCAATTCGGGGTGAACGTGAAAATCGCGGCGCAAAGATTGAGTATAAGGAAATAACGATCTGGCCTCACTAAAAAAATCGGTCATAAGTTCTCCTGGTTATTTTCCGTGTCCCGGAAATATGGTTTTTATAGGATGCTTGCGAATTTTATCCCAGCTTGCCCTTGAAACGGTATCACTCTCTGGTAATACGAAAATCGGAGGCAAATCACCCGTAAATGCAAAACCATCATCAAGGATAAGTGACACACTGTCATCGCTGTGGCCTGGTGTGTGGATGATCTCCCCGGACAGCCCCAACCTGGCGAGGAAATTTCGGCTCTCTTCGACCTTCAGCCTGATACTGTCATTCGTTGTGATTGGGAGGTAGGGATGGCTTTTGGTTTTGAAGAATTCCGTCATCTGGAGAATGAAATCAACCTGCACGTCCAGCAGAATATGTTTGACACCGAGCTTCTTCAGCTCCTGAGTCATCCCTGCATGGTCTGGGTGGAAGTGTGTGACAAGAAGATATTGAATCTCCTGAATCGATATCCCCTTTCGTTTCAGTTCCGCCGAAAATTGCGGCAGCGTCCCCGGCCAGCCGCAATCCACCAGCAATTTCCCGCCTCGGATGTCAATTGCATAGTAATTGGTCGACAGATAGCCGACGTTAATGATGTTCATGCCACATTCATATCATGCAAGCCTAATAAGCGGTGAGGTTAGGCACTTCTACAATGATATTGTTATCCGTACTTCACAACCCTGAATTTCTCTTCATATCGCGGATTTTCTTCCGTGCTGTCTTCGGTACGGCGGGTTTTGAAGCGCTCGATCAAGGCGTTGGGGTCTTGCACCTGGGTTTTGTGCTCGAGGATGGCCTGCATTTTGATATCCCAAGTGTCGGTGACATCAATGGCGGTATTGGGCTGGTTGGTAAGCGAGCACCAGACTTCCTTGGGCATATGCGGTTCGAAACCTTGCGCAAGCAAATCAGGGAAATAGGCGATATTGCCGGCAGCAGGGAAAACCGCATCCAAAACGACCTGTCCGCAGGCGCGGTGATCGGGGTGATTGATGCCGTAGGTGGCGAACAGAGTTTGCGGATCACAGGTGACGAGGATATCGGGCTTGTGCCTGCGAATTTCGCGTACGATGTCACGGCGCAGATTCAAGTCTGGGATGAGGTACCCGTCCGGGAGGTCCATGAAATGAACCGAGCCTGCGCCGATGATCTTTGCCGCGTTGTTTTGTTCCCCGTGTCGCAGTCCACATAATTTTTCAGGAGTCATCTCAGGGTGCGTGGCAGGGTTAAATCCCTTGTCGCCGCAAGTCAAAAGAATATAAGTGACCTTGTGCCCATCGCGCGCCCAACGGGCCAAGGTGGCCCCGCAAAAAAATTCGGGGTCATCAGGGTGGGCGAGAATCACAAGAACGTTTTGGGGGGATATCCAGTTTTCAGGTTGTAGGGTCATGGGGATTTGAATTACAGAGCACGAATCGTAGTGGGTGATTCGTGCTCTGTAAAATTAGTTTTTGTTATTGTTGCGGGGAGCTTTTCCACAAGTACAGCCGCCGCCCTCGTGACGGTCACAGGGTGCCTGGGATTTTCGGCGCAAGGCTTCAAGTTCATCCCAAGGTTCAATCTCTTCGCGAGTAAAGGTCATTTGCTGGGGGCGATCCACGCCGCTTTCGATGAGCACAATCACTTTATCACTCATTGGAATGACATCAATGACTTTGCCTTCACCCTTGGGTGTGACTACACGCTTATTGCGTTTCGGCAGGGTCTTGCGGGCTTCCACGTACTGCTCATATTCGTAGATGAGGCAGCAACGCAAACGTCCGCACATGCCGGTGATTTCATTGGGCGTGAGGGAAATCCCCTGCTCTTTCGCCATTTTGATGGAAATGGGCGAGAAATCGGTGAGGAATTTCGAACAGCAGCGGGTTTCGATTCCGCAGGCACCCATGCCGCCCAAAAATTTCGCTACATCACGCGGGCCGATCTGCCGCATTTCGATCTGGGTGTTGGGATAGATCTGCTGCATATCCTTCTTGAGGGATTTCAGATCCACCTTCTCTTCGCTCTCCGTGCTGAAGAGAAACGTCAGTCGCGAGCCGTCATAGTTGTATTCCGCTGTGACGATCTTAACATCCCGCAGATGCAACTCGGAGGCGCGTGCCCGGCAATTGATCATGGCTTCCGTCTGCTTGGACTGCCAGGATTGCTGGAGCAACAGGTCGCGCGGGGTGGCGCGGCGTTCCACGGGCTTCCAGCCGCCATCGGGCTGGGCAGGGGTCTCCGCCAGCACCTGAACAACCTCGCCGAGGTGTTTTCCGCGTGTGGTATCGACAATCACATGCTCGCCCTGTTTGACGTCGGGGAGAGCGGAAGAGTCAAAATGGTAGATTTTGCCAATTTTGGTAAATCGGACACCGATAATGTTAGTTTGCATGGGGCAATTATACCGTAGGGAAGGGTCTACAAAAGCTTCTTTTCGAGATATTCCAGGATCTTGCCAGAACCTTCTGAAATATCCACAGCCGTCACATTCAGGGAAAGTGTGATCTCGTCTGCAAGGCGGCCTGTGCCGCGCATGATGAAAACGGGGCGTTTTTCCAGCATACTATATTGAACATCGTGCTGCGAAATATTGCCGCCATTGACAAGGATTGTGATGGATTTTTCATTTCCAGCTATAACGGTCGCAATTTTCGAAATCCACGCAGATTCATCGCCCCAATCATCCCCGGGGATCAAAATGAAATGAGTGTGGTTGGCATCCAAAATGGATTTTGGCTCCTCCCTCATTAATAGCGCATCGAATACAACTCCGACAAGAGGAAACGAGAAATTGTTCCGTTTTCTTTGCTTTCCAATTTCAGCCATAATGCCGGCCTGCGTGCCACCATCGACCACGATTGCATCTATTTTGTCAGCAAGGCGGGCCACAATGCGAACGGCTTTCTGCATGGAAAATTGATCCAGAAAACCAATGCCACTAGCGCCTCCCACCAAAACAATCACTTTTTTCGGAAATGAAATTCCCAAACCCTCTAATGCAGGCTTGATTTCGTGATTGTCCGAGATATTCGCCGCCCCCACAGTTATCCCACGTTTCAACAGGATTTGTCTGATGAGCATAGTTATCTCCTTTAAAACCGCTATAACAGATTCGTTTTTATCAGCTTAATATCTATCTGGCTGCTTCAAAGACATAGTTTCCATATCATAACTGAATTTCTTGACGCTTTCTTTATGTATTTTTCCCCCTTCTTGCCCCCGAATTGATGAACAACTGCATACACTAAAGTCGAAATGGAGGCACATTATGAATGATCTACTTTTTATCGGCTTGACCATCCTCTTCTTCGCCCTCACGCTGGGACTTGTCAAAGTCTGCGAGCGGCTGATGGAGAATAAGTCATGAATATTTTATATCTCGTCACTGGCCTGATCACATTGGGTCTGTTTGTCTATCTCGTGCTGGCTCTTGTAAAACCGGAGTGGTTTGGATGAACATTTACAGCTTGATTCAAATCGTTTTATTTATGGTGGTTCTGCTGGCATTGGCAAAACCGCTTGGCTCGTATATGGCAAAAGTCTATCAAGGAGAACGCACCTTTCTTGACCGTGTGCTGGGTCCCGTTGAAAGATTCATTTATCGCATCTCAGGCATTGACCCCAAAGAAGAAATGGACTGGAAAGTTTATGCCATCGCCATGTTGACATTCAACGTGCTCGGCTTGTTCTTTGTCTATGCTCTGCAAAGGCTGCAAGGCGTTCTGCCGCTCAACCCGCAGGGACTTGGAGCCGTGTCGGCTGATTCTTCGTGGAATACGGCGGTCAGTTTTGCGTCCAACACCAACTGGCAGGGATACGGCGGCGAGGTGACGATGAGTTATCTCACGCAAATGCTTGGCTTGAGCGTGCAGAATTTCGTCTCTGCGGCGGCGGGGATGGCTGTATTGGTGGCGTTCATTCGAGGAATTGTTAGGCACACCACAAAATCAATCGGCAATTTCTGGGTGGACTTGACTCGTTCCACTTTGTATATCTTATTGCCCTTGTCCATCGTTCTTGCATTGGCACTCGTCTCGCAGGGAGTGGTGCAAACTTTCAGTGAATATAAGACTGTCAATGGCTTGCAAGCTTCGGCAGAACAAAACCTTCCGCTTGGGCCTGCCGCTTCGCAAATTGCGATCAAACAACTTGGCACCAACGGCGGCGGATTCTTCAACGTCAATTCGGCTCATCCTTTTGAGAACCCGACACCGTTCTCAAATTTTCTTGAAATGCTCGCCATTTTGATCATCCCTGCCGCGCTGTGCTACACCTTCGGCAAAATGGTCGGGGACACGCGCCAGGGTTGGACTTTATTGATCGTCATGACCATCATCTTTGTTGCATTGCTCAGTGTGGCAGTCTGGTCAGAGCAAGGCGGCAACCCTGCGTTCGCCGCAATGGGCATTGACCAAACTCAAACGAACATCAACCCAGGCGGCAACATGGAAGGCAAGGAAGTCCGCTTTGGGATCGTGAACTCCGCGCTTTGGGCAACTGCCACAACCGCCGCCTCGAATGGTTCGGTCAACTCCATGCATGATTCATACATGCCGCTCGGCGGACTTGTCACCATGTGGCTCATGCAATTGGGTGAGATTATTTATGGTGGCGTTGGCTCAGGCTTGTATGGCATGTTGGCTTTTGTCATCATCGCAGTTTTCGTCTCTGGCTTGATGGTCGGGCGCACACCTGAATATTTAGGCAAGAAGATCGAAGCCTACGAAATGAAGATGGCTTCCATCATGATCCTGATCCCCGTCTTCGTGGTGTTGACTGGCACCGCCATTGCGCTCATGAGCGAAGCAGGCAGGGCAACCATTTACAACCCGTCCACGCATGGGTTCAGCGAAGTGCTGTATGCATTCTCATCCGCTGGAAATAATAACGGCTCGGCTTTTGCGGGTCTTGGGGCAAACACGCCTTTCTACAACACGATCTTAGGCTTTGCTATGCTGATCGCACGGTACTGGCTGGCAGTTCCTTCGCTGGCAATTGCGGGGTCACTGGCAAGCAAGAAGAAAGTCCCAGCAGGTGCAGGGACACTTCCCACGCATACGCCATTATTTATCGCATGGCTGATCGGCGTGATCGTGATCGTTGGCGCGCTGAGTTTTCTGCCTGCCTTGGCGCTTGGGCCTATTGTGGAACATTTGATGGTTTTTAAATAAAAGGATTAACCACAGGAGACAAAGGGTCACAAAGGAAAAACCAAAAAGCATTTCCCTTCGTGTACCTTTGTGACCCTTTGTGGTTGAAAAAGAGAATTACTATGACAATTCAAACTAAAAAACAAACCTCACATCGCCGTGAAATGTATCAGCGTGCTGTTGTGGAATCTTTTATCAAACTCAATCCACGCTTGATGGTACGCAACCCCGTCATGTTCGTCGTGGAAGTTGGCAGTGTATTGACCACCGTCTTGTGGATTCAAGCCTTGTTCGGTCAGGGCGAAGCGCCCACTGGATTCATCGGGACAATCGCATTGTGGCTATGGTTCACTGTCCTATTTGCGAACTTCTCCGAAGCGATAGCCGAAGGACGCGGCAAGGCGCAAGCTGAGTCGCTCCGCAAGGCTAGGCAGGATACGCCCGCAAAGAAAATAAGCGGCACGGCAACAGATTTGCAAGGCGCAATTTCAAAAGCATGTGATCGTTTCATCCACAACTCTTCGCAAAGATGATCTGTATCTCGTTGAGGCAGGCGACATTCTCCCCGCGGATGGCGAGATCGAAGCGGGAATTGCGTCAGTGGATGAAAGTGCCGTTACGGGCGAATCAGCTCCCGTTGTGCGTGAGGCGGGCGGTGATCGTTCCGCTGTCACAGGCGGCACGCGACTCCTTTCAGACTGGCTCATCATCCGCGTGAGTGCTGACCCTGGGCAGGGATTCCTCGACCGCATGATCAGCATGGTCGAAGGCGCGAAGAGACAGAAGACGCCGAATGAGATCGCGCTCAATATTTTGCTGGCTGGTTTTACGATCATCTTTTTGATCGTGTGCGCCACGCTGCTGCCGTATTCAATTTACAGCGTGGACGCAACGGGTCAGGGCACGCCCATCACCATCACGGTTTTGATCGCGCTGCTCGTGTGCCTCATCCCCACCACCATCGGCGGCTTGCTTTCTGCAATTGGCATCGCGGGCATGGATCGCATGATCCAGCGCAATGTCATCGCCATGTCGGGGCGCGCGGTGGAAGCGGCTGGCGATGTGGATGTGCTGCTGCTCGACAAGACGGGCACGATCACGCTCGGCAATCGTCAGGCTGTGGAGTTTATTCCTGTCAACGGTGTCAATGCAAAAGATCTGGCAGAAGCCGCGCAACTTGCTTCCCTTGCCGATGAAACTCCCGAAGGTCGTTCGATCGTTGTGCTTGCAAAAGAAAAATTTGGTCTGCGCGGACAAACGATGGGCGCCAGCGAGAAGGCTCCGCATGGAATGCAGTTTGTTCCTTTCACCGCGCAAACCCGCATGAGCGGCGTGGACTATAACGGAACGTCGATTCGCAAAGGCGCGTCGGATACGATGACCGCGCTGATTCAATCCACTGGAAATGTAGTCGCCTCTGATCTTAAGCTGACAGTTGATTCAATTGCCCGAACAGGCGGCACGCCTTTGGTGGTCACACGCAACGCTCAGGCATTGGGCGTGATCCATTTGAAGGACATCGTCAAAGGCGGCATGAAGGAACGCTTTGCGCAACTGCGCAAGATGGGAATCAAGACCGTGATGATCACGGGTGACAATCCGCTGACTGCCGCAGCCATCGCCGCCGAAGCAGGCGTGGACGATTTCCTCGCGCAAGCCACTCCTGAAAACAAACTCAAACTCATCCGCGAATATCAAACGGGCGGACGCTTGGTCGCGATGACAGGTGACGGCACGAACGACGCGCCCGCACTTGCGCAAGCCGATGTAGCCGTTGCCATGAACACAGGCACACAGCCCGCGCGCGAAGCCGCCAACATGGTAGACCTCGACAGCAACCCGACCAAGTTAATTGAGATCGTGGAAATTGGAAAGCAGCTTCTCATGACTCGCGGCGCATTGACCACGTTCAGCCTTGCCAACGATGTCAGTAAATATTTCGCGATCATCCCTGCGGCATTTGCGAGCACCTATCCAATTTTGAACACGCTCAACATCATGCAGCTTGCCACTCCGCAAAGCGCAATTTTATCGGCGGTGATCTTCAACGCGCTCATCATCATTGCGTTGATCCCGCTGGCATTGCGCGGTGTGCCTTATCGCGCCGTCGGCGCGGCGCAACTCCTACGTGACAATCTCTTGATCTACGGTCTCGGCGGTTTGCTTGTGCCGTTCATCGGAATTAAATTGATCGACATGCTTCTGGTCGCACTTGGACTTTCCTAGGAGTCGGAATGAATCTAAAAATCAACTCACTGAAATGGGCAGGCGTATTTTCAACCGCCATTTTGAATGCCGCAGTATTCCTGCCAAGAACATTTCATGTCTCATCTCAAATCCATCCGTGGCTTTTTGTCTTCAATATCTTTTGGCTTATTGCCATCTGTTCAGGAATATTTAGCTCATGAAAAATCAACTTCGCCCCGCTCTTACAATTTTTGCTTTGCTCACCATTATTACAGGTGTGATCTATCCTCTTTTGGTGACTGGAGTTTCACAAGTGCTATTTCCCAGCCAATCCAACGGAAGCATTATCACCATCAACGGGAAAGCTGCTGGCTCCGAACTCATCGGTCAGCAATTTGATGATCCCAAATATTTCTGGGGACGCGTCTCCGCAGTTGGCTACAACGCTGACCTATCATCTGGCTCGAATTATGGGCCGATGAATCCTGCATTGCTGGAAGCAGTTCAGGCACGCATTGACGCGCTCCAAGCCGCTGACCCTGACAACACGCTTCCGATTCCCGTTGACCTGGTGACTGCCTCTGCCAGCGGACTCGACCCGCACATCAGCGTCGCCGCAGCGTTGTACCAAGTCCATCGTGTGGCATCAGCTCGCGGGTTGAGTGAAGCGGATGTTCAGTCGCTTGTGGAGCAAAATACCGAAGGTCGTCAATTTGGGATATTTGGCGAACCGCGAGTCAATGTCCTGTTGTTGAATCTGGCTTTGGATGGGATAAAATAAATTTGATGGAACATCGACCTGACCCCGATGAGCTTCTAAAAAATATTCAGTCCGAGGAACCGAACCGAGGAAAACTAAAAATCTTCCTCGGTTATGCGGCGGGCGTGGGCAAAACTTACGCCATGCTCGAAGCCGCGCATCAACGCAAAATTCAAGGCATTGATGTTGTGGTCGGTTATGTGGAAACTCACAAACGCGCCGAGACCGAGGAACTGGTGGAAGGGTTGGATGTGCTGCCGCGCAAACAGGTGGAATATCGCGGCGTGGCTTTGCCCGAAATGGATGTGGACGAAGTCATCAAGCGCCACCCCGCAATCGTTTTGGTGGATGAATTCGCGCACACGAATGCGCCTGGCTCGCGTCATCCCAAACGATATATGGATGTGGAAGAAATTCTTGACGCGGGCATTGATGTGTACACCACGCTTAACATTCAACACCTCGAAAGCCTGAATGATGTCGTTGCCCAAGTGACGGGTGTCATCGTGCGCGAGACCGTCCCTGACCGTGTGCTGGATGAAGCCTCTGAGATCGAAGTCATTGACCTGCCGCCTGATGAGTTAATGACGCGTTTGAAAGAGGGCAAAGTTTATATCCCCGAACAGGCTTCACGCGCCATTGATAAATTTTTCCGCAAAGGGAATCTCACCGCGCTGCGTGAAATGTCTCTGCGCCGTGCCGCCGAACGCGTGGACGATCAAATGCGCTCGTACATGCAGACGCGCGCCATCTCTGGGCCGTGGGCGGCGGGAGAGCGGCTTGTGGTTTGCATCAGTCCCAGTCCGCTGGCTGAAAAATTGATCCGCACCACGCGCAGGCTGGCAGATGAACTCAACGCAGAATGGTATGCCGTTTACGTGGAGATCGCATCGAAACCCGAAACAAAACCAGCCAACCGCGAGCGCATCGGGCGGACTTTGCAACTGGCAGAAGAATTAGGCGCAAAGAGTCTCACGATCGCGGGCCGCTCCATTCAGGAAGCCGTGTTGGATTTTGCGCACAAAAACAATATTACAAAAGTTGTCGTGGGCAAACCGCTCAAGCCGCGCTGGCAGGAATTATGGAACGGCTCGATCGTTGACCAGCTCATTTACGCCAGCGGCGATATTGACGTGTATGTCATCAGTGCGCGTTCAGAATCAAGCAAATCCATTTTGCCGCGAGAGTGGCAGCTGCATCGTCCATTTGGACGCTATCTATTGGGGCTCCTGCTGGTCACAATTTCAACTTCAATCGGCCTGTTCATTCGCGGAAATCTTGAACCAGCAAATCTTGTCATGTTGTATCTGGCATCCACTGTGATCTCGGCAATTTATCTTGGGCGAGGCCCATCCCTTCTCACCGCAGTTGCGGGTGTGCTGGCCTTCGACTATTTTCTTGTCCCGCCATATTTAACTTTTGCCGTCAGTGATACTCAATACTTTATTACCTTCATTGCGTTGTTGGTGATAAGCCTTGTGGTCAGTTCACTGACCGCTCGTGTTCGCGAACAGGCGGAAGCAGCCATTCAACGCGAAAAACAAACTGCGGCGCTTTACGATCTCAGCAAAGACCTGACCTCCGCCGCTGATCTCCTGCAAGTTGCGAACATCATCATTTCGCAGATCGGCCATGCCTTCGGGCGTGATGTCGCCATCTTCCTGCCAGATAATCAGCAGCTGCAAATTTTCGCAAGCTCTCCCAATTATCAACCTGACGAGAACGAACTGGCGGTAGCCGCCTGGGCTTATCAACACGATCAACCTGCTGGCCGCGGAACGGATACCCTGCCCGCCGCATCCTTGCGCTGTCACCCGCTGAAAACTTCCAACGGCATTGTCGGCGTGCTCGGGGTTCATTCCAAAGACCAAACAAATTTTCTTTCATCAGAGCAAAGACTTACCCTCGCGGCGTTTGCAAATCAATCCGCGCTGGCAATCGAACGCACCAGACTTTCCGAGCAGGCGAGTCAAGCTGAACTTTTGCGTGCCACCGAATCCCTGCAAACTGCATTGCTTAATTCCATTTCACACGATCTTCGCACGCCGCTGGTTTCCATCACAGGCGCATTGAGTTCGTTGGATGAAGATAACGGCCTGCTCAACGAGTCCGCGCGACGAGCTTTGATCGAAAATGCGCGCGGCGAAGCAGACCGACTCAACCGTCTTGTGGGCAATCTGCTCAACATGACCCGCATCGAAAGCGGCGCCATCAAACTGCGGCTTGAGTCCGAAGATATTCAGGATGTGATCGGCACTGCATTGGAACAACTTGGTTCACGCGTTGCGAATCGAAAAATTCAAGTGAATGTCCCTGTGGGCTTCCCGCTCGTTCCCATGGATTTCACTCTCATCGCTCAGGTTCTCGTCAATGTTTTGGAAAACGCCGTCAAATACTCGCCCGCGGATTCGACGATCGAAGTCTCTGCTGAATTGCTGGATGAAACCATCCGCCTCAAAATCGCGGACCGTGGAGCTGGGATCCCGTCCGAAGACCTGACTCGCATCTTTGACAAATTCTACCGAGTCCAACGCCCTGAGAATGTCAGCGGCACAGGGCTGGGACTATCCATCAGCAAGGGAATTGTTGAAGTACATCATGGTACTATTTACGCCAGCGCCCGCGAAGGCGGCGGGACGATCATCACGATCGAATTACCTTTGAATAACACGGGATAAAAAGAGACATGGAAACAGGTCAGCGGGTTTTGGTTGTGGACGATGAAACATCCATCAGGCGCTATTTGCGCGCCGCATTAACCGCGCAGGGACTCACCGTCTACGAAGCCGCCGATGGACAGGAAGCCTTGAACGCAGTCCTCGCCCACCGCCCCGACCTGATCATCCTCGACCTCGGCCTGCCCGATATTGACGGCATCGAAGTCACACGCCGCCTGCGTGAATGGTCGCAGACACCGATCATCATCCTCTCCGTCCGCGAAGCTGAACAGGACAAGATCGCCGCCCTTGACGCAGGCGCAGATGATTACCTCACCAAGCCTTTTGGCACTGGCGAACTCATGGCGCGTATGCGCGTGGTCATGCGCAGACAGATCAACAGCGCAAATGAACCCATCTTTACAACAGGTGGATTAACACTGGATTTCTCTCATCGCCTCGTCACAGTGAATGAAAAAGAAATCCAATTGACCCCTACTGAATATGATATTTTACGTCTGCTGGTTACTCATGCAGGGAAAGTACTAACTCACCGACAACTTCTTCGCCAAATCTGGGGAGAAGGCTATGATGACATGCACATCCTGCGCGTCAACATCAGCAACCTGCGCGGCAAACTTGAACCTGACCCGGCAAGACCAACTTATATCCACACCGAGGCGGGAGTGGGATATCGGTTAAAGGTCTTATGATCCACGAATCAAAAAGGCCAGACTTATCATTTGACAAGTCTGGCCTTTTATTATTATTTCTGCTTATTCCACGATATTGATAGGCAGTGCGTTGTTTGCGCTCATTGCCGCCACACTGGCCTTGGCCGCGATTTTCTGGGCAATATCCTGAATGGATTTCGCCACAGCCGACTCGGGGAAGGAAGAGACGATTGGTTTGCCAGTATCACCGCCAATGCGGACGTTCTGATCTATCGGTATCTTGCCGAGGAAAGTGGTATTGGTTGCTCGGGCAAGTTCTTCGCCGCCACCTGTGCCGAATAAGTCCATGCGGGTACCATCGGGCAGGTCGAGATAAGACATATTCTCAACCACGCCAAGAATCGGAACTTCCAACTGTTTGAACATGTTCAAACCACGGCTGGCATCTTCCAAAGAAACGAGTTGCGGCAAAGTCACAACCACCGCTCCGCTCAACGGCAAAGCCTGTGCTAAAGACAGCGCGGCATCACCTGTGCCAGGGGGAAGGTCAATGATCAGATAATCAAGCTCACCCCACTCCACATCGCCGAGGAATTGACGAATGGCAGAGTTGAGCATCGGTCCGCGCCAGATAAGCGGCTGACCAGGTTTGACGAGCAAACCCATTGAGATCATTTTGATGCCATAAGCCTCAGCAGGGATCAGCTTCTGTCCATTAGGAGGCGGGAGTTTTTCCACACCAAGCATTGTAGGAGTGTTGGGGCCATAGATATCGGCATCCATCAACCCGACGCGTGCACCGCTCTGCGCCAGCGCCACCGCAATATTCACCGAAACCGTGGATTTGCCCACACCGCCTTTGCCAGACCCAATGGCAATGGCATTACGGATGGGCATGGAAACCAAACCGCGCATGCGGCCATCGTTCGGAACATCCGAATCCATTTTGAGGTCGATGGTTTTGACACCATCCACGGTCATCACAGCTTCGCGCACTTCCTTTTCAATTCGTCCGCGCAAAGGGCATGCGGGTGTGGTCAGCATAACAGTAAACGAGACCTTGTCACCTGCGATCTCCAGATTGCGGATCATATTCAAGGTGACCAGGTCCTGATGTAACTCTGGTTCCTGCACCTTGCTTAATGCGGCTAGAACAGATTCTTTTGTGGGTGTCATGTAGTTTTACCTATTAAATTTTTTACCACAACACTTGCGCCATGCGCCAATGCGGTGAGGGTCATAAAGGGCCACAAAGGTTTTCCTTCGTGACCCTTCATTCCTTTGTGGTTAATGATTCTATGCAGCCGCAGCTTCAGCCTTGGCAGCCTTGGCTGCTTCCTTGGCTTTGCGGGCTTCCTCTTCGCGGGTGTAATTCTCAGGGCGGATCTCCGCGTAGTACTTGGCGGGTTTCAGCAATTTATCGAGGTTGTACACATTGCGGTCGTAGGATGCAATATCGAAATCGTGATCCATCTTGATCGCATCAAAGGGACAATACTCGGCGCAAAAACCGCAGTTCATGCAGATATCCATGTCGACGTAGAAATTCGTCGGAACAGGAACAGGCCTGCCCGTGGAAGGATCGTTCGTTCGCACAATCCAGATACACTGAGGCGGACACACCTTCGAACAAATTCCGCACGAGGTACAGCGGATTTCCTTCTTTCCATCCGCGCCTTCATCGTATACCAGGAAAGGCACGTAGCGGAATTCCTCGGGCACGATCAATTGCTCTTCAGGATACTGCACCGTAAAGATGCCTTTCGTATCCTTGCTCGAACGATGACGAATGCCTTCTTCCGTGTTGTAGCGTTTCTTACCGCGCAGCATCCACGAGATATCTTCAGTATATGTATCCCAGAATCGCTTCCAGGTGACGCTTAGTCCTTTAAGAATACCTTTTCCATACATAGTTCATTCTCCTGTTAGCGATCGAGTTCGCCCATGACGATATCAAGCATGGCCAGCAGCGCAACGAAGTCAGCGATCTTTGAGCCGATGCACATGCTCTCCACAGCAGTGAGGTTGACGAAGGAAGCAGGGCGCACATGATAGCGATAGGGATTCGGCTTGCCATTCGAAACGACATAGAAAGCCAGCTCGCCTTTCGGCGACTCAATGCGACCATACGCTTCACCTGCCGGAACCCGAACCTGATACTGCGGCTTCTGTGAGTTGATCGGCCCCTGGGGAATTTGCTTGAGAGCCTGCTCCAGAATTCGCAACGACTGTCGAATTTCATCGAAACGGATCAGATAGTTATCCATCATGTCGCCGTTCTGACGCACAGCCACATCGAAATCGAAGCGGTCGTAAATGGAATAAGGATCGGCGCGGCGCAGGTCATAAGGCACGCCAGTTGCGCGAAGCACGGGGCCTGTCACCGAGTATTTGATCGCGTCTTCCGCATTCAACACATGGATGCCTTTGAGGCGCGCCACCAAAATCTCATTCTCGTTGAGGAAGCGTTCCATTTCATCGGTCTTGGCAGGCAGACGTTCGAGGACCAAATCCTTGATCTTCTGCATCACATAATCGGGAATATCGCGCACCACGCCGCCAAAGCGGAAGTAATTGCACATCATGCGTGCGCCCGAAACTGCCTCGAAGATATCGAGTACCAGTTCACGCTCTTCAAAAGCGTAGAGCGAAGGGGTGTACATCGTGCCGAGATCGTTCATCAACATACCAATGAAGATCAAGTGGTTTTGAATACGGCTCAACTCCGCCATGATCACACGGATGTATTCCGCACGTTCAGCGACCTGGATCTTCATCAACTTTTCAACTGTGGTGACATAACCAAAGTTATTGCTCATCGAGTTGAAATAATCGAGGCGGTCGGTGTACGGAATGACCTGCAGATAGGTGTTGCGCTCGCCAATCTTGTCGTGGTTGCGATGCAAATAACCCATCACAGGCTTGAGGCCAATGATGGTTTCACCATCAAGGGTGACAGCCACACGCAACACGCCATGCGTGGAAGGATGATGCGGACCCATATTGACCACGATGTGGTCGGTATTAAGGCTGCCTTCTTCATTCTTCATGGTGTGGCGTTCAAGAGAGGCATAAAGGCCATCCTCATTGACGACTTCAAATTTCTCGGGGTCAAAGTCTGCGGGGAATTTCAAATTGTCGCGGAACGGATTCTTGTTTTCAGCGAAAGTGTGCTGTCCATCAGGCCAGCGGCTCTTGAAGGGTTTGGCTTCCTCCTCAAAGAAAGGCTCTTTCCAATCCTTGCGCAACGGGTGGCCTTCGTAGCCTTCCCACATCAAAATGCGACGCAGATCGGGGTGACCGGTGAATTTGATTCCCAGTAAATCCCAGGCTTCGCGCTCCTGAAAATCAACGCCCGGCCAGATGTTGATGAGTGACGGAACTTCAACAGGGTCTACACGTTCCACTTGAACCCTGAAAATCAAACCAGGTCCACCTGTGGTCTTGTAGGCGTGATAGACCACTTCCATTTTATTTTCGGCGAGGTAGTCCACACCGGTGACAGCAGTAAGCAGGTCAAAACCAAATTCATCGCGGATGGCGGTTGCCACTTCCACGAGATTCTCTTTGTTTACGATAAAGCCGGTGTAGCCGGGGCGTGCATCCGCGGTGACCATGCCCGGGAAACGGGCAACCAAATCCACAGTTTGAGTTTGGACAGGGGTGGCCATTATGCACTCTCCTGTGTTACTTTGGCGACAGCGGCGGCCTGCTTGATATCTGCATTGCGGCGGACATCGATCAAGTCAGGGCCAAGGATCGGCATGGGCACATAATTACCATCCTTCTTTTCCTTGTTGTACCAACGCACGGTCTTGATCGATTGTCTGTCAATTTTTTCCTGCAACTTGATCAAGCCAGCGATCAACGCCTGCGGAGTGGGAGGACAACCCGGAATGTACACATCAACGGGCAGGAATTTATCAATACCAGCCACCACGTTATATCCTTCCTTGAAGGGTCCCCCGCTCGATGCGCATGCGCCCATCGCAACAACATATTTCGGTTCAGGCATTTGATTGTAGAGGCGGATGATGGAAGGCAGCATTTTCTTGGTCACGGTGCCGGAGACCAGCATCATATCGGCCTGACGCGGGGTCGGGCGCATGACTTCCATGCCGAAGCGCGCCATATCGTAACGCGCGGTTTGTGCGGCGATCATTTCGATCGCACAGCATGCCAGGCCAAACATCAACGGCCACACAGAAGAACGACGGCCCCAGTTATACAAACGATCGAGCGTCGTTACTGCTACAACATTTTCAAGGTCTTCAGGAATGTTGTAGTTCGGTAAACTTAGTTTTTCATTTTCCATGAATGTTCTCCTCGAACCAGTCTTGGTAGATTGCATAAAGGATGTCGTCGTTCACGAGCGCGAGGTCATCCTCAAATTCACTTAGTTGAATGGTCCATTGGTAAATTTGTTGAAGCGAAACATCTTCAATATTTACCTCAGGATGTTGACGGCGCAGCTCCAAAGCAATGGCGTAGGTGGATTCCCAATTCAAAGTCATTCGGTACTTTCCGTCACAAGCGCGAATTATAGCAGGTGAAATGAATTAGTCAACTGAATTATGCAAAAATATATTTGCAAAAACAAAGAAGTGAGTATAATCACACCAATTGGATGACAACGATGGGAATGGGTGCGACGCACTTCGGATCACCCCTAACCAACACTGATTTAGCCTCGAAAGGCATTTTCTCCCCGATGATCACCGCCCGCCACAAAGTCCTCGCCCATTTGAAGAAGAGCCGCGCCGCCTCAGCTCGGGAAATTGCGCGCGCCTTGAAAATGTCTGCGCCGAATGTGCGGCACCACCTTTCTGTGTTGTGCTCAGATGGACGGGTGGAGTCGACGGAGGTCAACAACCGCGAAGGGCGCGGACGACCCGAGAAGCTCTATTCCCTTTCGCAGGCGGCGTTGGGCGATAATTTGTCGGCGCTGACGGAAGCCCTTTTGACAGAATCAAGCCCACGGTTAAATGTCGAAGCGCTGGCGGGTCATATTTTGAATTCGAGTCAGTTTGCAAATCTTCCCATCACAAAAAGGCTCGTGCTTTTAATCGAAAAGATAAATGAGATGCATTATCAGGCGCGTTGGGAAGCCAGCGCGGAAGGGCCGCGAGTCATTTTGGGGAGATGTCCTTACGCGAAGGTCATCGCAGGCCACCCCGAGTTGTGTAAAATGGATGCGGCGATGCTGAAGAACGCGCTGGGAAATCAAGTGGAGCAAACGGCGAAAATGGAAAACCTGCACGGCGTTTGCATTTTTGCGATGCGATAATTTTAAAAAGGAGAATTCATTATGACCGTAAAACACCTGACGAAAGAAGAACTTGAAGCTGGCCTCAAAGACATCATGCAGTCACCCAAAGATAATGGCGTAATCGAAATGATCGTCTGCAGGCCCGAAGTGGATGAAAGGGACGTGCTCGAAATCGCTTTACTCGATCTTGACGAAGGTCTTGTTGGCGATAGCTGGAAAGCCCGCGGCAGCACTGCCACACCCGATGGTTCAGCCCACCCCGATGCGCAGATCAACATTATGAATTCGCGCGCGATCGCGCTGCTGGCACAGGAAAAAGAGCGCTGGTCACTTGCTGGCGATCAATTTTTTATTGACCTTGATCTGGGCGTTGAAAATCTCCCTGCGGGCACAAGGCTTGCCATTGGCAGCGCCATCCTCGAAGTGACCGCCAAGCCGCACACAGGCTGTGACAAATTCGCCGCACGCTACGGACGCGAAGCCGCGCTTTTCGTCAACTCGACTGAAGGAAAGAAACTTCACCTGCGCGGGATCAATGCCAAAGTGATTCAAGCAGGCACGGTGCGCGTTGGCGATGAAGTAAAAAAGATCTAAAACGCAGAGCGCGGACCTCACCGCGTTTTGCAAATTAGTGTACGGGCCGAAGTCCACATTCCTGAATTACAAGGAGTCTCCATGAAAGCCGTCCGCTTTATCGGTGCAAATCAACCTCTGCAAATGCAGGAAATCCCCATTCCCGAGATCGGCGAGCGGGATATCCTTGTGCGGGTCAAAGCTGCGGGCATCTGTCATTCAGATGCGCATTATCGCGCGGGCATTTCACCCGTCAAACCCATTCCGCTTACATTGGGGCATGAAGTGGCTGGCGTGGTTGAAAAGGTCGGCACACAGGTCACAAATTTGAAAATCGGCGAGCGCGTCTGCCTGCATTACAACATTTCCTGCGGCGATTGTTATCACTGCTCCACAGGCAACGACCAATTCTGTGAAAAGGTTTTGATGCTCGGTCACTACACCAACGGGGGCTATGCCGAATATATCAGCGTGCCTGCGCGCAACGCCATCCGCCTGCCCGATGAAATTCCCTTCGAACAGGGCGCCACGCTTATGTGTGCTTCAGCAACCGCCTTCCATGCGCTGCGCAAGAGCAGACTCAAAGCTGGAGAAACAGTAGCAATTTTCGGTGCAGGCGGACTCGGCCAGTCGGCCATTCAACTTGCAAAAGCATTCGGCGCGGTCGAAGTCTATGCCGTGGATATCAACGACGACAAATTAAATCTCGCCGCGCAACACGGTGCGATTCCAGTAAATGGAAGCAAAGTCCACGCGGTTGAAGAAATCAAAAGACTTACCCACGGCAAAGGCGTGGATGTAGCCATCGAAATGATCGGCCTGCCGCTGACGATGAAACAAGCCTTGCAATGTGCGGGTGTGATGGCACGCGTGGTCATCGTAGGACTTTCGAACAAGCCGCTCGAAATTCAAACCTACACCGAACTGCTCGGCAATGAAGTTGAACTGATCGGCTCCAACGACCATCTTTTGCAGGAACTTCCCTTGCTTGTAGATCTGGCGCGCCGAAACATATTGAACACTTCGCAAATCGTCACCCGCACCGTGCCGCTGGATGCAGATGCAATCAACACGACTCTCGACTCGCTGGAAAAATTCAGCGGCGACGTACGGACAGTCATCGTCCCCGCTTCAGACTAACCTTGGGTTGATTCTGTTTCGAAAGATATAATCTCCTCTATGAACATCCCCGACCGAATCATCCCCCTTTTGGAACTACGCCGTAACACCGGCGAACGCTACTCGCGCATGTGGATCGCGCACAACGGAATCGTGTACGATGTCACTGACTGCCCCAAATGGCGCACGGGCATGCATGAATTTCTGCATTTCCCAGGCCAGGACCTTAGCGGCGAACTCACCGATGCCCCGCATGAAGAAGAAGTATTCAAACATGACTGTGTAAAAATAGTTGGCAGGTTGGAGAGTTAGCAAGTTTAAAGGCTACAATTCCTCAACCTTCAAACCATAAGGAATAAAACATGTCTGCACTCAAATGGTGGCAAACTGCTGTTTTTTATCAAATCTATCCGCGCTCGTTTGCAGATGGCAACGGCGACGGCATCGGCGATTTCAAAGGCGCAACCGAAAAGCTGGATTATCTCGCCTCCCTCGGCGTGGACGCGGTCTGGCTTTCTCCGCACTTCCCCTCCCCCAATTGGGATTGCGGCTATGATATTTCCGATTACTGCGATGTCGCGCCTGAATACGGAACACTCGACGATTTCAAAACCTTCCTGAATGAAGCGCACAAGCGATATATCCGCGTGGTTTTGGATCTTGTGCTGAATCACACCTCCGATGAACATGCCTGGTTCATCGAATCAAAATCAAGCCGCGACAATCCCAAAGCCGATTGGTACGTTTGGGTAGACACACCGCCCAATAACTGGCAATCCTGTTTCGATGGCGAAGCTTGGACATATGCCCCCGAGCGCAACCAATATTATTATCACTACTTCATGAAGCAGCAGCCAGACCTGAACTGGCACAACCCCGAAGTGAAAAAAGCCATGTGGGATGCCGCCCGCTTCTGGCTCGATATGGGCGTGGACGGTTTCCGCCTTGACGCCATCGGCACGATTTTCGAAGACCCGCAACTTACCCCGCACACCGTCCCGATGAACCTCGCAGAACTGCGCCGCTTCTCCGAGCTTGCCAAAACGCCGAAGGAAATCAAGCTCAAGGACAAGTATTGGTTCGAGATGTTCAAGCATCAATACGGCAAACCCGGTGTGCACGACCTGATGAAGGAACTACGAGCCATTCTGGATGAGTACGAAGGCGACCGCATGCTCGTTGGCGAAGATGACGACATTGCCTACATGGGCAACGGCAAGGATGAACTACATCTCATTTTCAACTTCCCGCTCATGCGCACAGAGCGGATCACACCCGCGCACATCCGCAAGAATCAGAAGGAAAGACTCGGCGCGCTGGAAAACCTCCCCGCCGAAAAAGGCTGGCCTTGCAACACGCTCGGCAACCATGATTGCTCCCGAATCCACACCCGCTATGGCGATAAGATCCACGACGCAGAATTGGCGCGCTTGAATGCAGCCCTTGTTCTAACCCTCAAAGGAACGGCCTTCCTCTACAACGGCGAAGAGATCGGCATGACCGACCATATGCTTTCTGATATTTCGCACGTCAAAGATACGATGGGTTCCTGGTATTACCATACCATCGTCACCGAAATGGGCGTTCACCCTGAAGAAGCCATGCTCCGCACAGCGGAAATGACCCGCGACAAAAACCGCACACCCATGCAATGGTCAAACAATCCGAATGCAGGCTTCTCTCCATCGGGCGTGAACACCTGGCTGCCCGTCAACCCGAATTACAAGGATGGAATCAACGTTCATGATCAGGAGAAAAATCCAAGTTCGTTGTTGCAGTATTACAAGCATCTGCTTCGCGTACGGAAGAACTCTTCTGCATTGAAATATGGAGAATATCTACCGCTCCTAAATACCTCGAAGGAATATTTTTCCTTCCTGCGCCAATCCGATAATCAGACGATACTTGTCGTCTTGAATTATTCTGAAAAGGTGCTTGAACTTGATTTTTCACGTACCAAAGAAATCAAAGACTCGAAACTGCGCATCCTCTTCACCAGTGCAGAAAGACGCGGCGGATCGTTTGCGCCTAACTTCAAGGTCGGCGCTTTCGAGGTATTCATCGCGGAAGTTGAGCGTGAATAGCGAAAAGGCAGAAGTCGCCAGAAAATTCGTGGTGCTCTGCGGAAGAGTTTTCCGCGATGCAGACCCAAAGTATTTCCCATCCGCTCAATATCGCGGACGGACGCTCCGCTTTTGCACAGAGTCCTGCCTCGGCGCGTTTTTAGCCGACCCTGATATTTTCTACAAAGTCCATCGCAACTCGGAAAAGAACAAAGATGCCAAACCCTAATTTGTGGAACGAGGGCGATATCGTCCTTCTGCGCGGCGTATACAACGACAAGGCAGCCTATGTGCAATCGGCACGCGTGGTGAAAGACACTCCCGAAGAAACCGCCCTGCTCGTTTGGCCCGGGACAGAGTGCATGGTCCCCAACGGATATCTCCACCACGCCCACGACAGGTCAATGTGGGATCGCTGGGCGGAAACAACAACGAATACACTGAAACTGGAAAAATTCATCTGGCACACCAACCGCTTTTTGATTCTGCTTGAACCTGAAAAATATTACGCCACGATCTACATCTGGAAAGCAGCGACCGATGAGTTTATGGGCTACTACATCAATTTTCAATTACCCTATCGCCGCTCGCGCCTCGGGTTTGACACCCTCGACCTTGATCTGGATATTGTCATCGAACCCAATTTTGAATGGACTTGGAAAGACATGGACGAATATCAACAGGGAATCCAATCGGGCGGAATACGATCGGACTGGGTCAACGAGATCGAACACGCCAAACAGGAAGTATTCACCCGCCTTGAAAAACGCGGATATCCTTATAATTCAGACTGGCTGAACTGGCGCCCCAACCCGAACTGGACCGCGCCCTGCCTACCCGAAAACTGGGATGTGACCTATTAACGGTATACGGAGTTTGAGATGAACGCACCCCAAAAATCAATCCATTATGAGCAGTACGAATTCCAAAAATGGAAATCCTTCGACGCGGAAACGATTGTCGAGATGCCCGTTTCTTTAACAGTGAACGGCGAAGTGTGGATCAGCTTTATGTGCACCCCAGTCAATTTGGAGGCACTGGCGGTTGGGTTTCTCTTCAACGAAGGCATCATCCAAAAAATGGATGAAGTCGAGGACGTCCGCGTATGCGAGCATGGCGATAACGTGGATGTATGGCTCAATCACGCGGCAGAACAGCCCACCTCATGGAGGCGAACTTCGGGATGTACAGGCGGCGTAACGGCGGTGGATCTCCTCGCGAAACCAAATGTCTCATTAAGCGGGAACAGGCTCAAGGTTAAGCCTGATGCGATCGGCCAAATGGTGGAAATGCTTTTCGAGTCACAATCCTTGTATCGTGAAACGGGCGGTGTACATACATCCGCATTGACAGATGGTGAAAAGATTCTGGTCTCTGCCGAAGATATCGGCAGGCACAACACGCTGGATAAAATCGCAGGGCTATGCTTGATGAATGATATCTGGCCTGAAATTCGAATTCTGATCACAACAGGGCGTATCAGCTCCGAAATGCTGCAAAAGGCCGCGCAGATCAACGCGCCCATTTTGATCTCACGCACCTCCCCATCTTCGCTTTCCATCGAGATGGCAGAACGATATGGAATTACATTGATCGGATACGCGAGGAAGCATCGCTTCAATGTCTACTCGAACGGCGAAAGAGTTGGATTATAAAAGGAGGATAACATGGCAAAAAAAGATCAAACAAACGGAACGCCAATTGAATTTCAAATTCCATCAGCTGGAGGAAAAGGGCCGCGAATACCCGCCCCCACAAATCAACCCAATTGGATCTATGGATATAAAAGAAATCTCAATGCAAAACCAGTTCTTTCTGATTGGATTGCAATCGGAGTTGTTACAACAGCTGCAATTGCACTCGGCACCTTGTTAATCGTAAGTTCAATGTATAGATCGCCTTTATGGATTGCCGTTATTATCATGGGGGCAATATCACTTTTCTCAATCTATTTCGCGTTCAGCAGAAATCATTACCCATAAGTCAGAAACCGAGAATAATAGCGGTCAAAGAACCCGCAAGAAAAAACTCCCGAAAACGCGCAAAGACTACAAATGATGTCAAAGCCGCCTGAACAGCGGCTTTTTTCTGTTATACTTGATTGTGAAATTTGTCACAACAAATAGGATAATCATCTCTGCGAATTATGAACAATGAAACTTTCCAAAAGAGATAAGCTAGAGAATAATTACGCTGTAGATTATCCGCCACTTAACCGTTATCAAGAAAGGCATAACCTTAACCATGAACTTGAATGAAGTGATCGAACTGGTAGATGGCATCACCCTGACAACCGATGCGAATTTGAATATCAATATACAGGGCGGCTACGGCGCAGACCTGATGAGCGATGTCCTTGCGGCAAGCCAGCCAAACGCTGTTCTATTGACCGGACTCACCAACCCACAAGTGGTACGTACCGCCCAGATGGCTGATTTTCGCGCGATCATTTTTGTACGCGGCAAACAGCCTCAACCTGAAACCCTCGAACTTGCCAATGAGGAAAATATGCCGCTGATCACCAGCCCGCTTGGAATGTTCGAATTATGCGGACGGCTCCACAAAGCCGGGCTGCCGAGTTTTGAATCAAATGTCTCCTAACAGAATCCGCACCGAGCAGGAGATCCACGGGCGCCGCGGACGCCCCATCACCGATCAGGATGCCCACGAGATCAACCGCGTGGAGGAATTGTCCTATGACCTGAAGATCCACGAGGTGATGTCAAAGAATTTGCATACGGCCAGCCCCGACATCTCATTATCCGACGTGTTGAAAATATTGCGCGTCAACCGCATTTCAGGGGTTCCCGTTGTTGAGGATGAAAAACTTGTCGGCGTGATCAGCATCGAAGATATCGTGCGCGCCCTGCAAAACAACGACCTGACGGAAACCGTCGGCCAGTATATGACGCGCGAGCTTGTGACCGTGTCAAACTTTGAATCCATCGTCAAAGCCATGCAAACCTTTGCCGAAAAACACGTGGGCCGCCTCCCCGTAGTAAATGAAGAAAAAAAACTAGTCGGGATGATCACCAAAGGCGATATCACCCGCGGTATTCTCGTGGCGCTCCAAAAGGATTACAAAGAAGAAGAAGTTCGCCGTTACAGGGCCAGTCATCTTTTCGAAGACATCATCTCCGACCGCACCACACTGGTATTACGCTACAACATCAAAGCCCAGAACTTCACACTTGGCGGCACAGCCTCCAGCAACATAAAACGCGCCTTGCTGCGCCTCGGCGCTGATGCGCAAATCGCACGGCGCTGCGGCATCGCTGTGTATGAAGCGGAAATGAATCTCATCATCCACACCACGCGCGGCGGCATTCTGAAATTGGAAGTGGAACCGCATCGCATCACCATGTCCACTACCGATGATGGGCCCGGCATTCCCGATGTCCACCAAGTGCTTCAACCCGGATACTCCACCGCCACCGATCAGGTCCGCGAAATGGGGTTTGGCGCAGGCATGGGGCTGGTCAACATCAAGCGCTGTGTCGACAGCATGGAACTCGAATCAACAGTCGGCAAAGGCACAAAGCTCATCATGCGGATCCACGTGCCCGCCGAAAATTTCAACGGACGCAAGGAAGGATAACTCAATGAACCTTCAACAAATCATCGAACGCCTCGAACTTGACCTGCTAACTGATTCGCGCGATTTTACTTTGATCCACCCCGAGGGAGGCTACACATCAGACCTGCTTTCCTGTGTGATGGCTGGTGCAAAAAGTAAATACCTCTGGGTCACATTGCAGGCACATTTGAACATCGTCGCAGTGGCTTCGCTTTTGGATGTTGCCGCCGTCATCATCACCGAGAATGCCAAACCAGATGCCGCAACCATCGCAAAAGCCAACGAACAAGGCATGATCCTGTTGTCAACATCCATGCCCAGCTTTGAAGTTGACGGCAAACTCTGGGAAATGGGCATCCGCAGCTAAACACTGGCAGGAATGAAAACCTTTCGCGCCGACCTGCACGTCCATACAGTGCTTTCACCCTGCGCTGAAGTGGAAATGATTCCGCCTTTGATCGTGCAGGAGGCACTCGAACACAACATCGACATCATCGCCATCACAGACCACAATGCCAGCGCAAACGTCGCCGCTGTACAAAAAGCGGCGCACGGCACTTCACTAACTGTATTGGGGGGAATGGAAGTGCAATCGCGCGAAGATGTACATCTCCTTTGTCTTTTTGATAATCCCGAAACACTTGCAGTCTGGCAATCCGCTGTGGATGCTGCCCTGCCCCACACACAAAACAACGCCGAATTTTTTGGCGAGCAATTCGTCGTCGATGAAAGCGGCGAGTTCATTCGAAACGAACCCCGCATGCTACTTACGTCTACTCATTTCTCGATCGATGAAATCTTCGAACGAGTCAACGCGTTAGGCGGACTCGTCATCCCAGCCCATGTGGACAGAACCAGCTACGGTCTTTTCCCAACCCTGGGCCTGCTCTCCGACAAATGGCAGATTCTCGCCTTGGAAATTTCCCGCCACATTACCCCCGAAAGAGCAGCCATCACCTTCCCATCCATAAAAGATATTCCCCTCATCCAAAACGGCGATGTGCACAGATTGGATGAATTTCTGGGCAAAACAATTTTTACAATTGCCGAGCCATCGCTGGCCGAGATTCGAATGGCATTACGAAATGAAAACCAGCGAATGGTCAATATCGAATCGTCACAAATTGACTGACAACCTACACCAGTCAGCATATGACATTGGTCATTGACGCTACCAGACAGTATGATAAACTATGTTTGTGAAAATTATCACAATATTTATCAAAGGTAAATTAAATGACGCAATTACTTAAAGAAATTCCAGCCACAGACCCGCTCAGCATTGCAGAACAAAAACTGATCATAGATGCCGCGATCACAGAAAACAAGGATCGCCCCGGCGCGGTAATGCTGGTACTTAATGAAGTTCAAGGCAAGATCGGACACGTCTCCCCTCCCATGCAGGTGTACATTGCACACAAATTGAATGTGCCGCTTGGTCAGGTACACGGTGTTGTAACCTTCTATTCATTCTTCAAAACAAAGCCGCGCGGCAAACACACGATCAAGTTTTGTCTTGGCACAGCCTGTTATGTTGCTGGTGTGCCACAGTTGATCGAGAAAGCCAAGCAAATGTTAAACGTGGAAATGGGCGAAACCACTCCCGATGGGCAGATCACATTGGAAGAATGCCGCTGCGTGGGAGCATGCAGTCAGGCTCCCGTAGTGGTTGTAGATGAAGAAGTTCAGGGACGGTTGAAGCCAAACAAGTTCCCGCAAGTGTTGAAGAAGGTGCAAAAGCCGTCATGAGAGAAATCGCCCTGCATCTCATGGATATTGCCGAGAACAGTGTCGCTGCCGAGGCACAGAATATTTGCATCGAAGTCCACGAAGATTTGCAAAGCGACCTGCTCACTGCCAGCATCACCGATGACGGGCACGGCATGGATGCAGAAACAGCAAAACGGGTACTAGACCCGTTCTACACCACACGCACGACCCGCAAGGTGGGGTTGGGAATCCCGCTCTTGAAGCTGGCCGCAGAAATGTGTGAGGGCGGCTTGAGCCTGATAACAGAATCAGGCAAAGGCGCAAAGATCGAAGCGCGCTTTCGCCATAGTCACATTGACCGAATGCCGCTTGGAGACATCGCATCCACTTATCTGGCACTGCTGGTTTCCCATCCCCAGATCCACTGGGTGTTCATTTATCAAACGACCGATAAATATGGAAATGTGGACAACTTTGAGTTTGACGACACCGAATTAAAAAATGAATTGGGCGATATGCCAATCACCGAACCTGAAATATTAAAGTTTGTACGCGGGCTGATCGAAGAAGGCATTCAAGCCACCGCAATGCAAACAACTGGTTATTAAAAGGAGAAAACCATGCCTGCGATTAAATCACTGGAAGAATTAAAACGCGTCCGCGAAGAGGCACTGCAGAAGAAAAAGATGAAAGCCACCCCAGGCAACATTCAGGTAATCGTTGCAATGGGTACCTGCGGTATTGCCGCTGGTGCGCGCGACACGATGAAAAGTGTGTTGAATTTTATTGAAACCAATGCCGTGAGCGGCGTGACAGTAACGCAAACTGGATGCATCGGCAAGTGTGAGCAGGAACCGATCGTACAGGTTGTGATCGGCGACCAGCCCAAAGTGACCTATGGAAAAGTGAATGCAGAAGTTGCAGGACAGATCATGAAGCAGCACGTACAAAACGGGATGCCAGTTAAGGATTACGTTTTACCGATCTAACAATTACGAAATTGGGGTAACGGCTAAAGTCGTTACTACATAACAAGTTTTGGAGTTTAGTATGGCGTTTTATCGTTCTCATGTTTTAGTATGCGTCGACCCGGAGTGCCTTGCAAAGGGCGCTCACGAGATCGTTGATGCATTGCAGGATGAATTTGTTGCACAAGGGTTAATCGACGAAATTCAAGTATTAGAGACTTCCCGCATCGGTGGCTGTAGCGACGGCCCGGAGATGATGGTATACCCCGAAGGCGTTCATTATCACGGGATGACTGCGGACGATATTCCGTTTTTAGTGGAAGAGCATTTCCTAAAAGGCCGCATTGTGGAGCGCTTCCGCGAAGTGGTCAAACCTGTTGTTGACGAGGAACTTGGTCCGCTGCGCCCGAAGGAAGTTCGCATTGTGTTACGCAACTGCGGCGAGATCGACCCAAATAACATCGAAGATTATCTTGCAACCGATGGCTATCAGGCGCTTGGCAAGGCCTTGTTCGAGATGACACCTGATACAGTCATTGATGAGGTTATCAACTCAGGCTTGCGCGGACGCGGCGGCGCGGGTTTCCCCGCTGGTAAAAAGTGGATGATTACCCGCCAGGTGGATGACAGTCCAAAATATATGGTCTGCAATGCGGACGAAGGTGACCCCGGCGCATTCATGAATCGCCGCGTGCTCGAAGGCGATCCGCATTCGGTGATCGAAGGCATGATCATCGGTGCGTATGCAGTCGGCGCAAGTTACGGATATATCTATTGCCGCGCTGAATATCCTGTTGCAGTTGAAACGCTCAACATTGCCATCAAACAAGCGCGTGAATTTGGTTTTCTTGGCAACAACATCCTCGGCACCGATTTCAATTTTGACCTTGAAGTGCGCGTCGGCGCGGGAGCATTCGTCTGCGGAGAAGAAACAGCGTTGATGGCTTCGATCATGGGTAAACGCGGTGAACCAAGTCCTCGTCCGCCATTCCCATCGGTCAAAGGCGTGTGGGGTAAACCGACCAATAACAATAATGTTGAAACTTATTCCAATGTGCCGCAGATCATTTTGAAAGGCGCACCCTGGTATGCCAGCATGGGGACAGAACGATCCAAAGGCACGAAGACCTTTGCAATCGGCGGCAATGTTGTCAAGCCTGGTCTCATCGAAGTGCCGATGGGCATCACCTTGCGTGAGATCATTTTTTAAGTGGCTGGTGGAATTAAAGACGGCAAAAATACAAAGCTGTGCAAACGGGCGGCCCCATGGGTGGATGCCTCACCGAGGAACACCTTGACTTGCCCCTCGATTACGAAGCGCTGACACAAGCAGGCTCGATGATGGGCTCTGGCGGTCTCGTGGTGATGGACGAGAACTCCTGCATGGTCGATATCGCCCGCTTCTTCATGGACTTTACACAGGCGGAGTCCTGCGGAAAGTGCACTCCCTGCCGTGTTGGCACACGCCGCATCCTTGAGTTGCTGCAAAAGATCTGCGATGGCAAAGGTCAAGACGGCGATATCGAAAAGTTAGAAAACCTATGCTATGAAGTCGCAAGAAACAGTTTGTGCGGACTTGGTCAGGGCGCACCCAACCCTGTACTCAGCACGCTCAAACATTTCCGCCACGAATATGAAGCGCATATCTATGAAAAGCGCTGCCCTGCAAAAGTCTGCCGCCCATTGATCCGCTACGAAATTCAGGCGCCGACTTGTACAGGCTGTATGGTCTGTGCGAGGAATTGCCCCGTGGAAGCGATCAGCGGCGAGCGGCGTCAGGCGCATCACATCGACGCCGAAACCTGTATCCGCTGCGGGATCTGTATGCAAGTCTGTAATTTCAACGCCATTGCCGTGGAATCGTAGCCAAGATCACGCATGGTATGCAACGAACATTCGAAAAATATGGTTATCGGAGACCGAATGACTGTCCCAACAATTGATCAGAATGTCGCCTCAGTAGTGCAAGCTGCAATCGAAAAACACGGCAGGGACCGTGACGCAATGATCCCGGTCCTCAGTGAGATCAACCGTGTGTTTGGATATGTACCCAGAGAAGCAATTCGGGAAGTGCGCAAACAACTTCACGACCCTGCCAGGCAGGTACATATCGCGGAAAGCCAGCTATACACATTGACAAGTTTTTATGACATGCTCTCCACCAAGCCAAGAGGGCGGCACGTCATAAAATTTTGTGAGAATGCGCCCTGCCATGTGGTGGGAGGAAAAGCCATCTGGGACGGCCTGAGAGAAAAGCTTGGCCTGGAAAACGGTGAAACCACTCCAGACAATAAATGGACCTTGGTCACCACTTCCTGCCTGGGTTTGTGCAGTGTGGGACCCGTTGTGCTGATCGACGATGACATGTACGGCAATGTCACTCCTGAACAGATCTCCGAAATCCTGGAACGCTACGAGTAGGAGCCCATGATGATTAAAAAACGTGCAATGATATTGGTCTCCAACGATCCTGAGAGCATCCGCCTGGGCGCGAATGAGATCGTTCAACACTTGAACGAATCGCTCGCCACCTATGGCTTGCAAGACGAAGTGGATGTCTCCACAGTTTCAGACATAAACCACTCGAACATCCTTCCGTTGGTTGTTGTATATCCCGAAGCGGTGGTCTACGGACCCGTCAAAGCTTCGGACGTACGCTATTTGGTGGAAGAACACTTATACAAGGGACGTGTTGTCGACGATCTGCTCGCGCCCCCCAAAATGTTAACCGGGCAAATCGGTTGGCTGCGCGGGCACAAAGGCTACAACCCTGCCGAACAGCGCATTGTATTGGAACGCGCTGGCCGCATTGACCCTGACAATATCGAAGAATACATCACGTCAAACGGTTACGATGCTCTCGGAAAAGTATTGAGCGAAATGACGCCTGAAAGCGTCATCGACGTTGTTGAAAAATCAGGTCTACAGGGACGCGGCGGTGCGGGCTTCCCCACTGGGCGCAAATGGAAGTTCGTCCGCGCTGCTCAGGGTAGTAAAAAGTATATCGTCTGCAACGCAGATGAGAGCGAGCCCGGAACGTTCAAAGATCGCATCGTGCTCGAAGGTGACCCGCATGTCATTATCGAATCAATGGCGATTGCCGCGTATGCCATCGGCGCGGATGAAGGCTACATATACATCCGCGGTGAATATGGCCTCGCGTATCGCCGCCTTGAAAAAGCCATTCTTCAAGCCAGAGAATTTGGCTTCCTTGGGAACAATATCTTTGGAACAGAATTCAACTTTGATATTCATATTCATGCTGGTGCGGGTGCATATGTCTGTGGCGAAGAGACAGCCTTGCTTGAATCTCTGGAAGGCAAGCGTGGAGAACCACGTTCGAGACCACCCTACCCCGTTACCAAAGGCTTATGGAACAAGCCGACATCAGTCAACAACGTTGAGACTCTGCAAACATTCCTGCCATCATCAGGAATGGCGCAGAGTGGTATCGCTCCATTGGCACACCCTCCAGCCCTGGCACAAAAGTGTATACGATCATGGGCAATGTCAACTTCAGCGGTGTGATTGAAGTGCCGATGGGTGTTACCCTGCGTGAGGTCATCAACATCTACGCAAAAGGAATGAAGCCAGGCAGCACACTTAAACTCGCTCAAACAGGCGGAAGCAGCGGCTCGATCATTCCTGCTGTGCTGCAAGACACTCCCATGGATTTTGAGTCCTTCCGCAAAGCAGGTGTTTCGCTTGGATCGGGCGCATTGTTGATCTGCGATCAGAACACCTGCATCGTGGACCTCGTCAAAGTGCTTTTGCAATTCTTCCGTTTTGAATCCTGCGGGAAATGCACACCCTGCCGTGTCGGTACACAGCGCACCTATGAGATCGTGGAACGCATTTCAAAGGGACAAGGCAAACTTGAGGAATTGGACACCCTGTTGGATCTGGCTAATGAAATGGAACGTGCCTCCAATTGCGGACTCGGCCAAACCGCCACCGTCCCAATCCGCGATATGCTCAAACACTTCCGCACGGAAGTGGAAGCACATATTCGCTCTGGAAGCTGCCCGACAGGCGTCTGTGAGATGGCGCAAGAAGTTGAGAAAGTCTAAACAGTGGATTTATAAGTCTAACCAGTTGAAATTAAAACTTCAACACAGAGGTATCTATGGTGAAAATAACGATTAACGAAAAACAGATCGAAGTTCCTGAAGGGACAACCGTATTACGTGCAGCAGAGACGGCAGGAATTTATATCCCGCGGCTGTGTGACCACAAGGAACTCACTCCGTATGGCGGCTGCCGTCTGTGCATTGTAGAAGTGGAAGGCGCACGCGTGCCAATGGCATCCTGCACACTTCCGGTAAATAATGGGATGGTGGTTCGCACCGAGACTGAATCGATCAAAAAGTCCCGCGAATTTATCCTCTCCATGCTCTTTAGCGAACGCAATCACTTCTGCCCCTTCTGCCAGGTCAGCGGTGGCGATTGTGAATTGCAAAACGCCGCCTACCATGAAGAAATGACGCACTGGCCCATCCAGCCCGGGCTGGAGTGATTTCAAAGTAGATACCACGCATCCTTATTTCATTCTGGATAACAATCGTTGCATCCTATGCCGACGCTGTGTACGCGCCTGCGGTGAAATGGTAGGCAACTTTACCCTTTCCGTCGCAGAACGCGGCGCCGCCAGCATCATCGTTGCAGATACTGACGTTCCGCTCGGCGAAAGCACTTGTATCAAATGCGGAACCTGTGTGCAGGTCTGCCCAACAGGTGCATTGATCGACCGCGTGAGTGCCTATCAGGGACACGACGAAAGTCTCGAAGAGATCAAGTCGGTTTGCGCGGGTTGTTCTGTTGGCTGCTCCATCAAGATCATGGTGCGCAACAACCGCATCGTCCGCATCGAAGGCGATTGGGAAGGCGCGGTCAATCACGGGCTGCTCTGCGAACACGGTCGCTACGATCCTGTCACCGAATCACGCAAGCGCATTACCGCTCCGCAAATGCGCAAGAACGGCAAACTTGAAATCGTTTCTTGGGATGAAGCGATGAGCGCAGTCGCGAGTCAATTAATGGAAAATAAAAATGAAATCGCGGCGATTGCATCCACAAGATTATCCGTTGAAACCCTGACCGCATTCAAGGAATTATTTGCTGAAAAATTCCAAAGCAAGCATGTCACCAGCGTTGAAGAAGGCGTACCCACTGAAGTTGTCACCCGCTTTGCGCAAACCCATGAAGGCTTCGAAGGGAAACTCGATGTCCTGCGAAATGCCGATACGGTCATGTGCATCGGAGCAAATATTCATCACAGCCACATGGTCGCTGGATTTATGTTCAAACGCAATCTCTCAAAAGGTACGCGCTTGATCACCATCGATCCCGAATCCAGCGAATTGGATTACATGGCAAACATCTCGCTCAAGACTCAGCCTGGCTCAGACCTCGCACTCATTCGAGGATTGCAGGCTGTGATCGTTCAGGAAGGATTGGGACGCACGCCTCTTTCTCTACCCGACGCAGGCCAGCTCATCGAAAAAGCTGTCAGCGCCACAGGTGTTTCTCTTGAAGAACTCAAGCAAACAGCGGAGTTATTGGCGCGTTCCATATCGCCAGTGATCCTGTTCGGCAAAGGTATCACCGCCCAACGAGATGAAAGTCTCATTGAGGAATTACATCGCCTGGCCGTTCTGGTTGGCGCAGTGGACAGTGAACGCCATGGCTTGCTCTCCATCAAGGGCGAATCGAACAGCCTGGCCGCCACCCTGCTTGGCATGGATACTACCTTCGAACTAAATGGACAAAAAGTTGTGTACGCCGCTGTAGGAGATGATTATGTATCAAGATCACTCACAGAGCGGGCATCCAAGGCTTCCTATCTGGTCGTACAGGCTTCCTATGAATCCAAACTGACCGAGCAGGCCCACGTTATCCTGCCCGTTACGATCTGGGCCGAACAGGAAGGTCATCACATCAACCTGGACGGACGTATACAAACAACTCACAAAGCCATCACCGCGCCTGAACATGTCCGCGAGAACATCACCGTTTTGAACGAGATCGCGCTGCGCACGAACATGACACTAAAATCCGACTGGCAAAAAAGCCATTCTGGCGCGCAAATCAAGCGTGACATTGAATTAAAAGGCAAAGAGAGTATCTTATGAACAAACCTAAAATTGCTTCCGATTGGATGTGCGGCTGTGCAGGCTGCCATATGTCCCTGCTTGATATGGATGAACGCATCTTGCAGGTGATCGAACTTGCCGACCTGCGTTCCACCCCCATCACCGATTTGAAAGAACCCGATGAAAGCGGCGTGGATGTTGGCGTGCTCGAAGGCGGCATCAACAACAGCGCCAACGAAGAAGTTGCCCACAAAATGCGCAAGCGTGCCAAGATCCTTGTGGCATTGGGTGATTGCGCTGTCTTTGGCGGCGTGCCCGCCATGCGCAACTTCTGCGGTGTGGAAGCCGCACTCCGTCAGGCTTATATGGACGCAGACAGCAACGAACCCGGCAGTCAGATTCCCAACGACCCGGAACTGGCAACGATGACCAAGACGCGCGCCATCCACGAGGTTGTACCGGTCGATTTTAACGTTCCCGGATGCCCGCCCGACGCAGATGTAATCTTTTATGTCCTTGCCGAACTGGCACAGGGACGAAAGCCCGAGTTGAAAGACGATCTGCTACACTGGCATTAGAAAACAGCAAACCAAATGCGGAACACTTTTATTTTTCAGCCCACATCCCGCATTGAACATTTCCGGAGGTCACAATGACTGCACGAAAGATCACGATCGAACCCGTTACCCGTATTGAAGGTCACGCAAAAGTTACGATCCATATGAAGGAAGACAACACCGTTGACCGTGCCTACATGCACGTCAACGAATTTCGCGGGTTCGAAAAATTCTGCGAAGGGCGCCTGTATTTCGAAATGCCCCAGATCACTGCGCGCATCTGCGGAATCTGCCCGGTAAGCCACCATCTTGCCGCCGCCAAGGCTGGCGATGCACTCAGCGGCCAAACCCCACCCCGCCCTGCCAACCTGCTGCGCGAACTGATGCATATGGGGCAGGTCATCCAAAGCCACGGTATGCACTTCTTTGAACTTGCAGGCCCCGACCTGCTACTCGGTTTCGACGCCAACCCTGAAACGCGTAACATCATCGGTCTGATCAATGCCAACCCGGATTTAACTGTCAAGGCTGTGCAACTGCGCAAGTTCGGGCAGGAGATCATTAAAACCCTGGGTGGTCGGCGCATTCATCCCGTCTTCGCAATACCTGGCGGCGTAAATAAAGCCCTCACCCTTCAGGAACGCGATGATATCCTGAAGAATTCAGATGCAGCGATTGCCACCCTGCGCATTGGTCTGCAGATCATCAAAGACTGGGCGCAGAAAAACATGGAAGACATCAACAAGTTCGCCGTCTTCCCCACCGGTTATTTCGGCCTGACCACGCCCGATAACGGACTTGAGCTTTACGACGGCGATATCCGCCTGATCGGCCGCGACGGTGCGCAATTGGAACGCTTCCCCGTAGCAAATTATCTGGATCACATTCAGGAACATGTCGAACCCTGGTCATATTTGAAATTTCCCTTCTACAAAAAATGGGATATCCTGACGGAGTCTATCGCGTCGGTCCGCTCGGACGCTTGAATCTGGCCGAGAAAATTGATACGCCGCTGGCAAATGATGAACTCAAGATCTTCAAGAGCCTCAACAAAGGCAAGCCAGTGGAAAATACTTTGTACTATCACTATGCGCGCCTCATCGAATGCCTGTTCGCCGTCGAACGCGTCAGCGTACTGTGCGCCGATCCTGATATCCTCAGCACCGACATCCTCAACACCCGCAAAGATTTCAAGGGTCATGGCGTGGGTGTGATCGAAGCCCCGCGCGGCACACTCATCCACGATTACACTGCAGACGAAGGCGGAAAATTGCTTAAGGTAAACTTGATCGTCTCCACGGGCCACAACAATTGGGCCATGAGCAACGCAGTCGAGTCTGTGGCAAAAACCTACGTGATAGGACCCAATGTCCAGGAAGGCATGCTAAATCGAGTCGAAGCAGCCATCCGCGCGTACGATCCGTGCCTGTCCTGCTCCACTCATGCTGTTGGGCAAATGCCCATCCAGCTGGATATCGTCGCTCCAGATGGGTCACTGGTCAAGACATTGACACGAGACTAGAATCTTACAACAAGCATAAACTGAGATAACTTTAGGAATACAGTCGTTCATCGTTTTCCATTCAAACCAAAGGAGATCAACCATGACGACAGTTCGAAAACTAGTAGACGAGAAGGCCGAAACAAAAATCCATACCATCCAAGCCGACGCAACAGTTCTGGATGCTCTGCAGATCATGGCTGAGGCAGATACAGGCGCCGTGCTGGTGACGGAAAATGACAAGATCATCGGCATCTTCACCGAACGCGATTATGCCCGCGAGGGTGAAGTCAAGGGCATCTATGCAAAGGACACGATCGTCCGCGATGTCATGACCAGCCAAATGGTCATGATCAGACCCGAGACCACCCTGCAGGAATGCGCCGAGTTGATGCGTCAATATCGCGTGCGCCATCTGCCTGTGCTTGAAAATGAACGCGTGATCGGTATTGTTTCCATCCGCGGACTCGCCGAAGCCCTGCTTCAACAGAAGCAAGGCACAATCGTTGAACTGGAGAAATACATTCTGGGCACCGGTTACGGCGAGTAACCCGACTTTTTATAAAAATGGAACTATTACGAACAGCGCCATTGGCGCCTGTTCCTTTATTAATTTCTTTTATTCAACAAGGCATACACTTGAAAAAATTATTGATCCTTGGCTACGGAAACCCAGACCGCGAAGACGACGGAGTCGCCTGGCATATCCAGCATGCGCTAATCAAAAAAATGGGACTGCCAGCCCCCGCCTCTTATGAAGATGAATTCCCACAGGCAGCGCAAATCAATTTTGCTTTTTACCTGCAGCTAACCCCGGAAATGGCCGAGGAAATTGCCGACTACGAATATGTCTGTTTTTTGGATGCGCATACCGGCAACATCCCCGAAGAGGTGCGGTTGATCGATGTAAAAAGTGATTTTCAACGCTCACCATTTACCCATCATCTCACACCACAATCACTGATCTCCATTTGCGAAACGCTTTACGGGAGAAAACCGAGGCCGCCCTGCTCTCGGTGCGCGGCTACCAATTCCTCTTTTCGCGGCAATTATCCGATGAGACCCGTGCGCTCGTCCCAGAGGCCGTTGAATTGATATGGGAATGGCTCGGCGCAAAGGGCATCCCTGGGTAGGGAAAATCAAACCACCCGAATACAACAAAAGACGAGTAGGAGAGAAACTGCTCGTCTTTTGTTTATTACCAGATACCGTTTTAGTTTTTTTGCTATACTGTAACAACAGTTACCATTCCAAACCAAAAAAGGAGTTGTAGAAATGACCACTGTACGCAAATTGCTGGAATCGAAGGAATCTGCAAAAATTACTCCATTGCATCCACCGACACCGTCCTGCAAGCCATCAAATTAATGGCTGGGGCTCATATTGGTGCTTTGCTGGTAACCGAGGGCGGGAAAATCGTTGGCATTTATACCGAACGTGATTACCTTTACAAAGGGGAAAATGAAGGCCGCAACGCCAAAGATACCCAGATCAAGGAAGTCATGGTCTCCAATATGATCACGGTCACCAAGGACACCAGCGTGGAGCAGTGCATGGCTTTGATGAAACAATACAACATCCGCCACCTGCCCGTTGTTGAACATGACCAGTTGGTCGGTCTGGTCTCGATGCGTGATGTGATGTTTGCGGCCTTGGAAAACAAGGAAAGCGAGATCCGCGGATTGGAAAATTACATCATGGGCTCAGGGTTCCAGTCATAAAAGGAAGCAAATTAAAAATGACCCTAAAGAGACGCACTCTCCAAAGCTTGCGTCTCTTTTTCATTGCCCCTTTCCCCGCTTTTCAGCTCCGCTGGTAAAATCGCCCTCATGTCAGCTCAAAAAAAGATGTCTCATCTCTTTCTTTCACGAATATTCATTACTTTTTTACTAACCGCCATGCTTGCTTCATGCGCGCCATCCACGGCTATGCCGGTGGGATATCCAACCTATGATCCATTTCTCCCCATCTCGGAGGGGACTTTCGTTGCATCGCCCAACATCCCCACAGTAACGATCACCAGTACACCGCCCCCTCCGACCGCAACACGCGAACCCACCCCGACACGCATGCCGCTGACCATCATATTGCCAACTTCAGCGCCCACAGACCAGCCACTCACCTCACCCACGCCCGATGTGGAACGCGTACTACCAACCCCGAGACAGGATGAAGCCCAATATGTAGTCCAATTCGGTGACACACTTGGCGGAATCGCATTCATGTACGGCATCAGCGTGGAAGCGTTAATGGAATCCAACAACATCACAGATGCAAATCTATTGGATGTCGGCATGACGTTAAATGTACCCGCTCCCAACCCCGGTGAGGGCGGAACGGCATTCAAAGTAATTCCCGATTCTGAAATGGTATATAGCCCCGGCAGTGTATATTTCAATATTCAGGAATTCATCAACAGCCAGAACGGATATCTGGAAATCTACGAACAGGATGTGAATGGATTCATATTATCGGGCTATGAAATCGTCTGGATCGTAGCTCGCAACTATTCAGTGAATCCACGCCTGCTTCTTGCGCTGCTTGAATATCAAAGTGGATGGGTCACCAATCCCGAACCATTCAACACAGCCTACCCAATGGGGCTTGCTGACGATGCGCATTATGGCCTGTATCGGCAACTGACATGGGCTGCAAACACCTTGAATCAGGGTTATTACCTGTGGAGGGCAAATGCGGTTTCAACCTGGGTTTTAAATGATGGAACAGTTGTCCCAGTCGACCCGACCATCAATGCCGGCACGGCTGCCTTGCAATATTTCTTTGCCCAACTCGATGACCGCGCCGTCTGGGAACAGGACGTCAGCGGCACGGGCTTGCTTCTTTCTTATTATGTTTTCTTTGGCAATCCGTTCGACTATGCCATTGAGCCGCTTGTATCGCCCTTCCTATCACAGCCGACCATGTATCTGCCATTCAACGAAGGCGAAAGCTGGTATTTCACAGGCGGCCCACACGGCGGCTGGGATTACGGCTCAGCATGGGCCGCGCTCGATTTCGCCCCACCCGGAGATAACGGCGGCTGCGGGACGAGTCCGCTTTGGGTTACGGCAGTTGCCGACGGCCTCGTGCTGCGTGCATCCAACGGCGCCTTGATTCAGGACCTCGATAATGACGGTTACGAACAAACAGGCTGGGTCATCCTTTACATGCACATCGCTGAGGAAGACCGAGCAGAGCCTGGTGAATACCTGTTCGCTGGTGAACCCATAGGCCATGCCTCCTGCGAAGGCGGCGTATCAAACGCCACTCACGTACACCTCGCCAGAAAATACAACGGCGAGTGGATCGCAGCGGATGGACCGTTGCCTTTCAATCTCGATGGCTGGATATCAAGCGGAGGCGGCCGGGAGTACGATGGATACCTCACACGCGGAAATATCACCATCGAAGCCCTCGACAGCGCCAACGAGCTTAATCTGATCTATCGATAATTCATCTGGACTTAATCCAGGCGGATATAATCAACATACTTATGTATCGTCCACTCGCCATTCTCATCATATTGTCGCTCATATTGTCGGCCTGTATATCGTCTTCCCCCTCCATTTGGGGAGTCCCACAGACGCCCACACCCAACACTTTGGATCAGTTTTCGCTTCCCATCGACCCGTTTGCTGTTCAAGACAACCCGATCATTTTCCCCACCTCGACCATTCCACCTTCGATCGCAACGGAAAATGCATACACTCCGACCCTGACCATCACACCAAACAGTTCAACCCCGGTCATCGAACCGACGTATACCCTTGCCTATGACGCCGCTCCTTTTCTCTACTACGCTCAAAGCGGTGACATGCTCTCCGCTGTGGCAAGCAGATTCGGCGTGGACGAATCCGAGATCACATCGGATGCAGACCTGACCAAAACCACACTGATCGACCCCGGTACCCTGCTGGTCATCCCCAATCGGATCACAGAGGCGATGACACCCAACATTCAGATTATGCCGATGCCGAGATCATCTTCTCGTACACAGCAGTTGACTTTGACGTAAAAGAATATGTCCAGCAATCTGACGGGTACCTGAGCGATTTCAAAGACTATCTCGGCTCGACAGGTTGGATCGATGGAGATGCAGCTATCGAACGCCTTGCAATCGAAAACTCCATCAACCCACGTTTGATTCTCGCCATGCTTGAATTTGAAAGCCGCTGGGTACGCGGCCAGCCCGTGGACGAACTTCACAGAGATTATCCAATGGGCTTCAACGACTATCACTACAAAGGCATGTCGGTGCAGTTAGTGTGGGCCATCAACAACCTCGCCATCGCGTATTACAGCTGGCGCGCAGGCACACTCACTCACCTGGAATTCCCCGATGGCTCGACAATTCGCCTTGACCCGCGCCTGAACGCAGGCACGGTTGCGATCCAATATTTTTTCTCGCGCAATCACAGCCGCTCGCAATGGGAGCAGATCATCGATCCCAATTCAGGCTTTCCCGCCATGTATCTGGAAATGTTCGGCGACCCATGGGCGCGCGCCGACGTGGTCAATCCCATTTTCCCATCCGCGTTAAATCAGCCGACGTTGGTGCTGCCCTTTGAACCCGATGTGGAATGGAGCATGACGGGCGGTCCGCACAATGCCTGGGGGCAGATCAACCCAAAGGTGTACGGACCAAAAAACAGTGTGTTTGCCGCGATCGATTTCGCTCCAGCCACCGATCACGGCGGATGCGATCCCACTCCAACCTGGGTCACGGCCGCGGCGCCGGGTCTCGTTGTACGTTCGAACAATGGCGCGGTGATGGTTGACCTGGATGGCGACGGCTACGAGCAAACAGGCTGGAACATTCTTTACATGCACATCGGCTCAAGAGACCGCGTGCCCGTGGGAACCTGGCTGGAGGTCAATGACAAGATCGGGCATGCCTCTTGTGAAGGCGGCGTTTCAACAGGGACACATTTACACTTTGCGAGAAAATACAACGGCGAATGGGTAACCGCAGATGGTCCCATCCCGTTCATCATGAGCGGCTGGCGCGTGGTCGCCGGTGAAAAGGCATACGAAGGTAAACTTGTCCGCGGGGATGAAGTTGTGATCGCCGATCCCGTCGGGCAAAAATGGTCGAACATCTTCCGAAAAGAGAATGAATAATTTCCCAAAAATAAAACAAAGACTGCTTCACGCGCTTTTGGTTACAACATTGTTTCTCTCAGCCTGTGATCTTGAAGCCTCGGCTGAAAAACCAGTCAGCACTCCTACTTCCAATATCGCCCCGTATAGTTTCGCGGCAACCCCGCTCCCCACGCGCCCAACTTACAAGCCCGGGGAACTGGTGGATTACAACGCACAAAACGGCGATACAATCCCCGCGCTTGCAGCACGTTTCAACACCACCGTAGAGGAGATCTTTCAGGCCAATCCACAGATCCCCCGTGAGGCAACCACCATGCCGCCGGGGATGCCGATGAAGATCCCCATTTATTTTCTGGCGCTATGGTCCAGTCCATTTCAGATCATTCCAGATCATGCCTTCGTAAATGGACCCACGGTAACAGGCTTCAACACATCCGCATTTGTGGCCACGCAGCCTGGCTGGCTGAAGGATTATCGTGTTTATGCCGGTGGAGAGTGGCGCAGCGGCGCAGAAATGGTGGATTATGTCTCCATCAATTACAGCATCAATCCGCGTCTTCTGCTCGCGATCCTTGAATATCAGGGCGGTGCGCTCACTGCGGCTGAGCCTCCTGTAAAAAAGAATCTGCTCGGCTTCACACGCCGCTATTGGGAAAACCCATATCTGCAACTGGTGATCGCCGCCAACACATTGAACAACGGTTATTACGGCTGGCGCACCGGTGACCTGATCGAATTCGAAGATACAAACGAGATCATCATCCGACCCGACCCGTGGCAGAATGCCGCTTCCGTCTCAATCCAATATTATTATTCAAGATTATTCGATGGAGAAAAGTACGCGGTCGCCGTTGGACCTCAGGGCCTGTTCCTGACATTCGAGAAATATTTCGGCAACCCGTGGCAGGACTCGATGATCATCATCCCAGGCAGCTTGCAGCAGCCGCAGCTCCAACTTCCATTCCCAAGCGACCAGACGTGGTATTACACGGGAGGTCCGCATACAGGCTGGGGAACTGGCGAGCCGTTGGCTGGCGTGGATTTTGCACCACCCTCCGACAAATCAGGCTGTTTTATCGCAGACGATAAAAACTTTTCCACGGCCATGGCCGACGGACTTGTTGTACGCTCCAGCATTGAGGGCGTAGTTCTTGACCTTGATAAAGATGGAAATGAACGCACAGGCTGGGTTATTTTCTATTTGCATCTTTCATCCAAAGAGCGCGCACCCCTTGGCGCCGAGCTAAAAACAGGAGACAAGGTCGGCTATCCATCCTGTGAAGGCGGACGTGCCACAGGTTCGCATGTTCACATTGCCCGCAAATACAACGGTGAATGGATCATGGCAGATGGTGTTCTTCCTTTTGTTATGAATGGCTGGGTCACTCACAACGGCGCCCGCGAATATCTGGGCACACTCACCAAGGGTCCGTCCATCGTCACCGCCTGTGAGTGTGGGGATGCCTTTACGGCGATCAGCGGCAGTTTCCCATAACAAAACGGAGATTCAATTTAAATTGAATCTCCGTTTTTCTTTATTTATCTTCGTTTTTCACAAATTCATCAAACCGATTCATGTTTTGCGAAGTATTCGCCTTCGTTGATAACTTCCCCGCTGTCATTCAATATCTTATATGTCATCCGAATGGGGAATGCCTTGGAAAGCATGGCCTGCGCGGGGCAATACTTTTCGGCAGAAAGCTCGATAGCGCGCAACAAGGCAGCCTCATCAACATCACTGCCTGTCACGAGATATTCGATTATTGCCTCCGTGAACACCTTGGGATGTTCATCCGCCCGCTCGGCATGAAGCTGAACTTTGAAATCAGAAACAGGCTGTTTCTTCTTCTGTAAAATGGAGATGACATCCATGGCGGTGCAACCCGCCAGCCCAAGCGCGATGAATTCCATTGGGCGGGCACCGCTATCATCGCCGCCGACGGAAGCGTCCGTATCCAGTTTCTGCACAAACCCCGAACCACCCACCCCTTCAAATAACATTCTGCCCTTCCAATTTAGTATCACATCCATTTTCTGTTTACTCCTTAATCAGATCAGGTACATATTTTTCAAGGTTTCGTTTTGAGATTCCGCCGATCCACATCAGGCGGACCCTCCCCTCACGGTCGATCACATAAGAACTGGGAAGATTCATCGTTTTAAATTCACGCTGAGCCAGATAATCGATATCCAGCCAGACGGGGAAGGTCAATCCAAATTCATTTATGAACGGCTCAACAACTTCGCGAGTCTCTTCCTGGTCAATGGCAAGCAGGACAAATCCATCATCCTTATATTTCTCATAGAAGGTTTGCAGGGTGGGCATTTCCTCCCTACATGGCGGGCACCAGGTTGCCCAAAGGTTGACCAATACCACGCTCCCCAAATAATCATCGAGAGAGACATCCTTTCCCGAAAGATCGACGAGATCAAGATCAGGAGCGGCATAATCCACTTTGACGGGGACTGCCCTTAGCAGCATGAAGAACATGATCCCCACTGCGATCAATCCGACACCGATCATTAAACCAGCCATGAATCGTGCTGTAGGAGGCTGGGAAGGTTGAAGAGATTCTGTCATTGTTCACATCCAATAATATTTGCCCGCACGGGACAAACGGAAATTTATCAGGTACACCCGCCGCCTTCACCATTAACAAAACCACATGCGGGGCACTCCAATTGCAGCAGTCCGTTATAGTCGAGTTTACCTATATTACATTTTGGGCAGATCAAACCTTTTCGAAGTGGTTCAACAAGATCAAGCGTAGCAGGCTTATCGATTCCAAGCAACAGCCTTTCGAGTGAGGAGAGTTTGCTTATTTCAGTCATCTTATCTTTGAAGAGGTCAAACCTTGGAAAATTACTTATTTCACAAAGTATAACCGAGGAAAAATGTCACATTCTGAAAGAGGAAAAATGTCATCAAGTTTATGATATTTGATACTGGATAGTTGTAGAGACATTGGTTACCATGCTATAAATGCTTGATATCTTGCCAAACATCCCACTTTTTGAAAACCTTGACCCAGCACAAATAGCCCTGCTCAAACCACTTTTTGAGCAATTTATCCGCCCTGCGAATACAACGATCTTCGAGCAGGGCGAACCGGCAAGTTATTTGTATTTGCTCATCAAAGGTGAAGTTATCATTCGCTTCAAACCTTACGATACCCCGCCTATCACATTGACCCGCCTGCGGGCGGGGATGTCTTTGGCTGGTCGGCCGTGCTCGGAAGCACACACTACACATCAAGCCTTGTGAGCGAAACCGAGATCGAGACCATACGCATTCGCGGCAGCCATTTACTGGCACTGGTACGAGACCATCCCGAAACTGGAAAGATCATTATGGATCGCCTTGCAAATGTAGTATCATCACGTTGGAAGAACGCGCGCACTCAGGTTCAGGCCCTTTTGAATTCAACCAATCAAGATAAACGGGAGTAAAGCCATGGTCGCACCAGAAATCAAGACTCAGGAAGCTCAACTGCGTGGTTTTGCTTGAAAAACTCAGCGCCTATGTGGAGCAGTTCCACGGCGGCACGGTAGAGTTTGGATCGTTTGACGGCAAGACCCTTCGAGTCCATCTCGGCGGAGCCTGCCTGAACTGTCCGTTGCTCCCCTCCACCCTGCACGGCTGGGTGGCAGGAACGGTCCATCAATTTTTTCCTGGCATAGAAGTCGTTGAAGAAAAATAGAATCAGTCACAGACACGAAAATGCCTCCGCGACCGCGGAGGCATTTTTATTTTTCGAGAAAAAATTTCTACGAACTTCGGCTGGAGAAATAACGGAAGAGCATGAAACCGCCCGCTATGATCATAACCACTGCCCAAAGATAATTTGCCACTTCCAACAGTGAGACGATACCGAGCAAGCCCATGATGCCGAGACCAAGTGCAGGCCAGTAAGCCCAGCGCATGCCTGCCAAAACCGCCACAAGCAGGAATGTGATCGCAAGCCCAAAAAAGAAAATGCCAGCGGTTTGGAATTCACCAAAACGTTCCGCGGCAATGGTGACCACTGCGAGCGTAGCCAATACCCCGGCGGGGATCAATGCCCACCAACGCCCGTCACGATCTGTGAGGAAGACGATGAGGAAGGCAATGCCAATACCGCCAAGGAAGATCGCCCCGCCCAGGTCTTCATATCTTTCGGCGGCAACGATCATCACCGCCAGGGCAGAGAGCACACAGGCTGGAATGATCGCCCACCATCGATCCGCGCGATCCGTGAAGTACACATACCAAAATGACAAGCCAATGCTGCCGAGGAAAAGTGCCCCGCCAAAATCATCAAGAGATTCAGGCAGAAGTATCAGAGCGCCAAGGCCCACAAGGGTGAAACCGGGAAAAGCCGCCCACCAATGTCCGCCAAAAAGAAGGGTGAGAAAGACTAGGCCAATCGCAAGGAACGTGCCGCCCCAAAAAAGGCCTGTTGCATTCTCAAGATAACCCATGGTCTGTGCCAGCGCCAAACCGCCGCCCACCAACAGCAGAAAACCAAAAACGATATTTGGATCAAACCTTTTCATTTCATACCTCGCTATTTGATCTTTATCGAAGCCGCGCCTGCATCCACGGTCAGGTCAACGGAATTGGCGGCGGTGTCAAAGTCTTGCGATTGATAATAACCGCCATTGCGCGGAAAGCGCATCTCGTCCACTTTCAAATCAACAGCGCCAACGGAAGTGCGGATTCGAGCGGAGAGTCCTTCGGGGATGATCACTTCAAGGGAAGCCGCACCAAGATCGAGGTCGGCGCGGAAGCGGCCGCGCGATGGCAGAGTCAGCTTTGTTTCGCTGGCACCCGTTTCCAGTTTCAAGTCAGTGATATTCATGTCGCGCAAATCCAGCGTGGCTTTGTTCGCACCGAGATTCATGGTCAGCGCAGTGGGGATGTCTGCATTCAGAGCGACGTCCCAATCGAGGCGATTTTGAGGGCCAAAGAAGGGGAAGTCGACAAAATCTTTTGCGGGTCTCATGCGGACCTCGAGACTGTCACCGTTTCGAGAGGCTTTTTGATCCAACCCGCCAGAGAACGTGCCATGCATGATCTCATTCGAAGCCGCGCCGCTGTGGATCTTCAACTCACCCGCGCCGTGATTGATTCGCACGCTGGCAGATGAAGCGCCTTGAAGATCGATCGAGGCGTTTTCATCCTCGATCTTGCCGCGCATAAATACACCAAACAAGATCCAGCCGCCCGCCAATAATAGACCAATTGGCCAGAAGAGACTGGAAATCGAGGAGCCGTTCGGGAGCCTTACGCCCATGGCATCGACAAGTAATAGCAGCCCCCACAACAAGAGGACCGAACCCCAGAATAATTGACTGCGGCGCATGTTATTCCTCCTCGCTTCGGTTTCGGAAGGAACGATATAGGCCGCGTCCCAACACATACACGCCGAGCAGGATCAGCAGGATCGGAGCGCCGTAATTGCCAAGCACATTCCAGCCGCCGAGGAATGCCGAAAACACGAGGAAGAGCACTGCACTTACGACCATCAAATTCAAGCCGCGCCGCAGGTTGTAGGCGGTATTCTCACCGAGCAAACCCTGCAACACCGTGCCGACCCCCACAAAGCCCGGAATGAGCGCCCACATGTAAGACCATGAACCAGAGTCTCTGGTCATTTCCTGATAATAGAAAATGCCGCCGATCCCCGCCACAATCGCCGCAGGGACAGACAAACCAGGCTGACCCAAAACCAAACCGACGATGAAAATCGCGCCGCCGATCAACAGCATGTTGGTGGGCCATTCGGTATATTTATCGAAAAAACTGTGAAATGCTGGCATTGTTCTATCCAGCAGGAACCAGGCGCCCAGCAGAATCAGGAGGACACCCAGTGCGAGTTGTGTACGACCTTGTTTGTTCATAATTAAGTTCTCCTTGAAATGCGGATTTCGAATTTAGTTTATTACTGTTCGAACGAAAAGAAAAGTCCAAGATAGTATACGCAGAAAAACGGGGAAAGTTGTCAGGCCAAGGGTGCAGAGGCAAACTCGAGGACGGCCTCAAATAAAGCAGACAGGCCAGCCTGCGCAGGACGCAAATCGCCAGACATGCTCCACCTGCCGCCAGCCAGCGAATCTGAAATGGAAAAGGCAGCCAATGCGGGCAATCCATTTGCTTTTGCAACCGCGTACATGGCCGCCGCCTCCATATCCACCGCCAAAACACCACGCTGTTGATAGGCAAGCACATCCCTGCGTAACTCACGAAAAGGGGCATCCGTTGTCCATGTGAGACCGTGAAAATACGAGTGATTCCGTTTTGAAAGAATTGCCCCCACTCCCTCCGCCATTTCTTGAGACGCCTCCACAGATTCTGCCTCGGGAAGATAATGCCGCGTCACTCCCTCGCCGCGAATTGCTCCTGTTGAAAGAATCAGACTCCCCGCTGAAAGATTCTCCTGCAACCCACCCGCCATGCCGATCAATGCAAAGCGGCGAACACCCAGCGCAACGAATTCATCTGTCAGTCCAGCGATGACAGGTGACCCTATGCCAAACCCAGCGGAAAAGGCAACCCTCCCATTGCTTTTTTTAAGCAGGTAAAAACTGCCTAAAAATCCCTTCACCTGCCTGACCCAATATTTCCGAAGGACATAATCGGCGAGGCTTTTTTGTGGCACGAAAATGACCGTTTCAGGCGGGGGAAAATTCTGCAAAGACTTCGCTGCACGACGATATGCAAGAAGTTCAACTGGCGTAAGAATGGGGTCATCAAGGTTCATAAATTCGTAATCCTCCTGAGATAATAAACTGTAAACACAGACGCCTGAAGGCATTCACCGATCAGGGCAGACCAGATCGCCCCGCGCAATCCAGCAAATGGAATCAGAGCCAGATATAGAATGACGTTTCCAAAAAGCGAAACCAAGGCAGATTTAACCACATCAGATTCATATCCACGGACAATGAGGCTGTAGGAAACGAAAGAAGAAATCGTGTACGGAAGTAAACTCCAACCGAGTAAAACAAGCAAAGACGACGCTTGAATAAAATCTTTCCCATACAAAAGCAAAATGATCGGGCTGGCAAGAAAGGTTAATATAGCAGAGAAAAACAGGCTAACCGCCATCAAAAGGATAAAAGCCCTGCGGAAACTATTCCACGAAGCGGAGTTGCCGCTTGAAAGCGCAGGGAGCAAGGCACCCAAAATGGCGTAATGTCCAAACTTGAGTCCATCCACCACGCGGGTGATGGAAGAAAATAACCCTGTTGCCGCGTCATCCAGTATGGCTGAGACAAATAAAATACCAAGCCGCTGGATCAAGACCAACAGAATCGTCAACGCGGCAAAAGGGAGAAGCAACTTGAGGATGGGGTCAAATCTCTTAATGGGAAACAGGTTGAAGGTCGGCAGGGAGGAGCGGCAGATCGAGTAGGAAACGGCTGAAAGGAGAATCTGCCCGATGAAAAGAAAAAGGCACAAAGTCAGGACATCCGCAGCAAGAAAAGCAGCCAGAATTTGGATCGCGCCATTCAAGAGGCTGAGCCGCCAAAATAAATCCATGCGATTCAAAGCGCGCAGTAAGGCGTTATTGACGGAAAAAATTGCCAGCGGAAAAAGCGCAAGAGAATAGAATAACAGAGGTGCATTGCGGAAGGCAATCATCGCAAGGCAATACAACAACGAAAGCAGCAACTGCAAACTTAGCGCCTGCGCCGCAATTTCAGTAATCCGTCCCGCACGCGCGATCTCGCGGACAAGAAATGTGTCTGTGCCAAAATTGGTGAATGTATTGCCGATCAAAACAAGGGAAGCGATGAACGAGAATTTTCCAAAATCATCCACGCCCAGTTTGCGCGCAATGACGGCCGTAAACAAAATCGCAAGCGTCTGCGCCGTGAAACGCGCAAGCAAAAGCCAGAATGAATTTCGCCGTATTGACGCGGCCACGGGGAGTAAAGTCTCCAAATCTGAAATCAGCGACTTATGCCGTTTGAAGCCACAAGAGACACGATCGTAAAATCACCCCAATATTTGAACGGGAATCTTGATGCCAGCACATCATCGAGCTTACTGAGAGTTTCAAACAAATGCGGACGCTTAAGGGCGAATTCTTTATTCGTGGCGGGCGGAGTGATGACCGAAAGTGCCTCGACTGTTTCGAGGTGATATTCATTGCCCCATGCTTTGGCTACCTGTTTGGGGGTGTAGTAAAAAACAGGGTAATTCAAGCCTTCCTTAAACACTGTGGATTTGCCAGCAAAACGACGGGTGGCAAGTTTGAATTTTCCGCGCAGGAGCATGGCTGATTCCCACAAGCAAAATGGGGGCATGAGCGCCCAAACCACACGCCCGCCTTGATTCATCAACGGACGAACGCTATCGGCTACAAGTTTCATATCGGCAACACAATTCAAACCGCCAAAGTTGGAGAAGGTCAGGTCGAAGCGGCCAATATTGGCTTCCTTCAAATCGGTGTAGGATAATTGCTCGAAGGACAAACGGTCTTGTAGATTCAAGTCCTTCGCTTTTTGTTTTGCGCGCTCAAGCATTTCACCCGAAATATCCACACCGAACACGGAATATCCATTTTGCGCAAGCCAGACCGCATCGGTGCCAGTGCCACAGGCAAGGTCGAGAATGCGTGAACCTTTTGGCAGCCGCGCCGTGATGAATTTATACACACGCTGACGCATCCGCATGAGATTGGGATTGTTCTCGATGAATTCATCGTACTTATCGGCATTACGGTCGTAGGCGTCAGCAACAATCTGAAAAGCAGGGTTAATCAGGGGCATAGGTCTCCAAATTCAGTAAATCAGCGGTTCAATATATCAGCGTATTGTTAAGTCGGCAGATTGGGTCGAAGTAAATCTATGCAATTGCAGATCACTCTTCAAAATACCAAGCAAATAGTATGGAGAGCGGATAATTCCCCGCATATCTCGTTTTCGCCATGCGCGGCGCATGCGGAATTCATGATGGACCCGTCCGTGCAGCACCCGATAAAAATCCTGCGGAAACGGTCCGCGATAAAGCATGGCGAGGTCATCCGAATCCACCCAGTTCTGCTTCTCGCCCAATTCCATTTTCACGCGCTCGAAAAAACTTCGTGCCAGGCAGTGGATATGAAACCGAAATGCCAATATCATCGGGCATACATTCGCGCACCATTTTCAAGGTTTTTTGCACATCGGCCCAGCTTTCGCCAGGGTAACCAAATTGCAAAAAGAAACCAACCTCGATTTTATTTTCGTGCAGCAGATGCGCGGCAAGGTAAATATCCTCCACCTTGTCCCCTTTATCCATCGCATCCAAAATTTTCTGCGAACCTGATTCGGCACCAATCCACACAGTTTTACAGCCCGCCTTCGCCAACGCCAACGCAGTTTTCTCCGTCACAAGGTCCGCCCGTTTCAAACATTTGAACGGGATGACAGCATTCAACTCATGTAGCAATTCCGCGAATCTTTCCACCCAATTCGGCTTCAATCCCAAAATATCATCGGCAAACCAAATGTGATCGGGTGCAAAATTTTCCTTCAACCATTTCATTTCCGCGGCCACATTCTCAGGCGAACGCGAGTTATAACGCTGACCCCAGATCGGCTTGGCGCACCAGTTACAATGATACGGGCATCCACGTGTCGTCACCATATTCATCGAAAAATATCCGTGCCGCTCACGCCAAAGCATTTTGTATTTTTGAACATCCACCAGATCCCAGGCAGGAAACGGAAGAGAATCAAGTTCCTTGATATCGGGTCGACGCATATTTTTGACGACGGAAGATTGTCCTTCGTCAGCATACGCTAATCCTAGAATCGATGAAAATCCCGCATCCCGCTGACCCGATAACTGATCCAGCAATTCTGCGAGAGTCTCCTCCCCTTCACCAAGCAGGCAGTAATCCGCGCCGCGTTCGAGATATTGATCATAATGATCGGTCGCATCCGCCCCGCACAAGATGACCACGCATCCGTGTTCCTTCGCCATTTGGATCATCGTGAACGCCGCTTCACGCATCCGCAGCAGGCACATCTTGGAAAGATAATTGAAGTTATCTTCAAAAATGACCGCATATTTCGGCTTGTGTTCATCCAGTGACTTGGCCCCTCCTCCTCCGACTCGGCCAACATGGCATCGAAGAGCGCTACGTCATATCCACGCGAGCGGATGTAACTGGCCGCGTACAAAGTGCCGAGAGGCGGATAAGGCATCATCGCATCCCAAAGTTTGGGGTCGAAACGCAGATAATAAGATTGTCCAAAAAGGATCTGTGTCATTTTTCAACCTGTAAACCGATCAACCGATCTTCAAGAGCTTTCAACGCCCATAAGCCGTGATGGTCAAAATTGCCCTGGCAAATATCTGCGGAAAAATTCGTCTCTGCGCCATAGCCTTGCTGTTTTTTGAAGCGGGCGATCTTGCGATCCATCTCCCATTGTTCAAAGCGATCACCTAATTTCCCGTTGAAGAAAAATTCAAAGAGATTGCGGCGGTTGGGGTTCGAGCCTGTCTCGAACCTATCAACACTCGGAAAAGCATTGGGCAAAAAATCAGTCACCCACGCATTGACCTCGATCAGGCGGCGATACACATCCATCCCACTGATGGGAATCATCTGCGCGAATTCACGGGCGGCGTAAATATTCCTCGTGTTCCACTCAAGTGTCCGTTCGGAAACGATCACGTTCGGGCAAATGACATCGCCAAAAAGACGCGCAATCCGATCCAACAGCAAGGCAAAAGCCCGAGCCGTCCACACCCGTCCATGCCTGGCGACGATCAAATAATCCATGTCGCTATTTTTCGATAGGTTGAGCATGGCGAGAGAGCCAGTCAATGCCGCCATGCGGATGAACGGCAGGCGGCCAAGAATACGCCCGTAAAACACGGCACGCTTGAAGGCTTTTTGTGAATGGACTTCACGCGTCTGTCGAATATCCAAAATCTCTGTGCGGTGAGCAAGGAAGTAATAACCATCTTTGCAAGCCACAGCATCCATGCCTGCAGCGCATTTCTCGATCTCATCTTGCGGCGCAGAAGCAACCAAAAATTTGTGGAGTTCACCCAAAGTCAGCGGGTGATCGAACACATCGGAATACGCCAAAGTCTCGAGAATAGCCTGTTTCAAGTTCATGATATAGAAGATGAAATATACTTTGCAAGTGAAAATCCCGCAACGTACATTTATATGGATACACGTTGTCTAATTCGCATATTAATGGAATAATCCCAGCCTCTTATGCATCTAACCGTAGTCAGCCCGTTTCCTCCAACGATCACAGGTATTGGACAATACGGATTCCATATCACAAGGGCAATCGAAAAGTCAGGTCTATTTTCACGCATCACCGTCCTCGCAGGCGCGAAGGCTGGCAGTGACCACACCCCTGTGTTGAATCACGCCGAGATCGATTATTGCTGGCAGCCCGACGATCTGAAAACACGCAAGATCATCCTCTCACGCTTGAAGCACCTGAAGCCCGACCTGGTCTGGTTCAACCTCGGCGCAAGTGTCTTTGGCAAATCACCACTGGCGAATTTATCGGCAATGTTCACGCCCATGCTCACGCGGAAAATGGGACTCCCAACCATTGTCACTCTGCATGAACTTGTGGAACTCGCCGACCTACGCGCGCTCAATGCACCTGGCGGTTTTCTCGCCCCTCTCGGCGCACGGCTCCTGACGGAGGTCGCAACACAAGCCGACCTGGTCTGCCTCACCATGCAACACTACGTAGACTGGCTTTCCGCCCGCCACATCAACTGCACGCACATCCCGATCGGCTCCTATCACGAGCCCGAACTTTTGGAAGAGACCGACGAACAGGAGCTATTATTCTTCACCACGCTCGCCCCATTTAAAGGATTGGAAATCCTGCTCGAAGCCTTCAAGGAACTAAAGCTCGAATTCCCAAATTTACGTCTTTCCATTGCAGGGGCAGAACATACCCGCTTCCCGAATTATTCAAATGATCTTAGAAAAAAATGCGACGCATCAAATAACATCCGCTGGCTGGGGCAGGTTCCCGAAGAACAAGTCAAGGAACTGTTCCAGAGTGCGCAGATCGTCGTCCTGCCATATACAGCCTCAACGGGATCATCCAGCGTCTTGTATCAATCCGCCACCTGGGGGCGCGCTATCGTTGCATCAGACTTAAACGAACACAAATATCTGGCAAAAGAAAACAACCTGCAAATCCAATTCTTTGAAAATGGAAATGTACCAAGCCTGAAGAATTCCCTGCATGAATTGCTCAAAAACCGTGAACTTCGCAAACAACAAACCGCGCACAATCTCAATGCGATCCAAAAACTAACCCCCAGCGAAACATGCAGACATTACATCCAGGCATTCAATCACGCGCTTGAAACATGCAGCAGCCAAAAGCGGATCATCGTACCGCACAAGGAAATGAAGCTTTCATGATCCCGCGCCGCGTACTTCTCGCCGTTCTGTTCGCTTTCCTGCTGCACGGATTCTTCATCCTCACTGCGCGCTACCGCTTAAGCTACGACGCCTTCACCCACATGTTTTTCGCCGACCATTATGCGAGAGATTGGTTCTCCTTGTGGGAAACGCGCTGGTACACAGGTTTCAGCGTGGTTTCGTATCCGCCGCTCGTGCATCAACTCATCGCCATCTTCATTCCCATTCTCGGCTTCGACAAGGCCTATGCCCTGATTCTATGGGTCGTCACAACCTTATTTCCGCTGGGCATTTACACATTCAGCAGGATCTTCACAGGCAGAAACGCATCTTCCTACGCCGCCATTACATCGGCCATTTTGCTTCCCATTTATGTCACAGCGCATATTTTCGGCCAGCTTCCATTCCTCACCGCAACGCTCATTACGCTTTTCGGAATGGCCGCCCTCGCAAAGTTTTTACGCGAAGGAGGCCTGCTTAATTTTTTACTGGCAGTCTCGTTTACCGCAACCACCATGGCCGCACATCATGCCACATTGATGATCCAGCCATTTTTTATTTTCGCAATTACGATTTACCAGCTCAATAAAAACAATTGGAAAAAGCTTTTCATCAGGCTTGCTGCATTTTCCCTGGCAGCGATCCCCGCTGGCCTCGCCGTCATCTGGCCTTTCTGGAAATGGGGCCTACAGCAGCAAATGCAAACGCCCATTGACCACCTCTCACGTCACAACTTCATCGCCGAGCCATTCGCCCTGCTCATTTTTTTCTGGCCTTTTTATCTTCCCATCGTGATCGTCATCCCATTTATTTTTCGAGGTTGGAAAAGGAGCTTTCTCGGCCTGCAAATTTCCTTTGTCATCCTTTTCATCCTCGGCCTCGGCGGCACAACCACGCTCCCCGCTCTCCTATTCGGCAAAGGCTGGGAATGGCTCACGTACGACCGCTTCGCATTTTGGGCATCCCTTACCCTGCTTCCATTCCTCGGGATTCTTTTCATTCGCTTCCGAAGATTCAAGCGGATGAAGAGCCGCTTCGCGCTTAAGCCGATGCCTGCCACGCTTCGAAGGAAATTGATCTCCGCCTTTGCATTCATCCTCTTTTCGGGGACCGCAACCCTGCTCTGGTTCATGCCTCTGGTTTTCCCCACCCAGCCCGACCCCATAGACATGCAGCCCATCGTCGATTTCATGGCTGCTGAAGATCATTCCTACTGGCGTTACATTACCTTTGGTTTTGGCGACCAGTTCGCATACCTCAACCTGCTCACCGAAAAAGCCGCCACCCTCGATGGAAGCTACCACACCGCGCGCACCATCCCCGAATTGCGCGAAAGTGGAATCGGCCAAATAGACACAGCCTATTGGGCAAAAGAAGGCATCCCAGCCATCGGACCGATCTTGCAAGCCTCAGGCAAATACGGTGTCCGTTGGGGATTTGTCAATTTACGCGCATTCGTCCCCGAGCTTAAAAAGAACGGCTGGGAATTTTTCAAATATCTCCCAAATGGGATTCAAATTTGGGAGAATCCAGATTTCACCTTCCAGAAGCCGATCGTTCCACCCACTGACCCATTCGAATCCTTTTCATGGGGCTTTTTCCCAATGTTTTCATTGTTCACAACGCTTACACTCGGCATTACTGCTCTCAGGCGTGAACGCGGCATAAAACTCATTCGAAACGTGCATGCCGTCATTATTGGCCTGCTTCCACTTAGCCTCGGATTTTGGTATTACAAGATCATCTTCGAATTCAAACATGAGCAGGTTTATTTCACCTACGATCACGCCCTCTTTTTTATAAGCGACGGGCTGGCATTCCTGTCGATCATTCTCTGGCTTGTTATAAAAGTGCAAACCAATGAAATGCCCAGGATTCTTCCTTTCCACAAATTGATCTTCACCCTTTGCGCGTGGATCACACTCAGCGCAACCTGGTCCATGGACTGGCGCACATCCCTGTACATCGCAGCCCATTTCTGGCTGATCTCCCTGCTGATTCTTTCCCTGCAAGATCAACCCAAAGCATGGAACGGCGCTCTGGCTGGCACAACCCTTGCATTACTTGTTCAGGCTCTTGCTGGCTTCATCGAATTCAACTCTCAATCCACGCAATTTCTTAAACCGCTCAATTTACACTGGCCAGGCTTGATCGATGCAACCTCCAAAGGCGCCAGCATTTTGAAATTCGCAAATGACGAAAACTTCCTGCGGGTATACGGTTTGTTTCCGCACCCAAATATTCTGGCAGGCTTCGCATTGTTTGGAATTGCGGCGGCAGTCGGTTTTATTTTCAGCAGTAAAAGAACAAGCTGGTTCATAGTGACGCCATTTCTAATGATCGGTACAGCCCTGCTTGCAGTTACATTTTCCCGCTCCGCATGGCTTGGGCTTGCCGCCTTCTTTTTGGTACTCCTATTGAAATCAAAACTACTCGACAGAAAAAAAATATGGTTTGCAATCTCCCTCTCCCTCATTGTGTTTGCTTCGGTCATGATTCCCCTTCGAGAATTGTTTCTTAGTAGAACAACTTCTCCCACAACCAATATCGAAAAGTCTTCACTGGTTGGCCGCACCTGGCTCAACCAGCAGGCACTGAGTTATGCAAAAGAAAAACCGTTGACAGGCATCGGTGCGGGATCCTTCGTCATTCAACTTGCAGAGCGGGCGGGTGAATTCAACTTCGTCGAGCCAGTTCACAACGTCCCGTTGCTGATTCTCTCCGAGTTAGGGTTGATCGGGATCGTCATCCTCATTGCACTCGTGTTTTTGATTGCAAAAAGTATCGTAAACGCCAACACCCCGCAGGCGATCATCGCTGGTGCACTTCTGACTGGGTTTGGGGTCATCGCGCTTTTCGATCATTATCTCTGGTCGCTTGCGCCAGGCCGCATGATGCTAGGCCTCGCCCTTGGTTTGTGGCAGGGACAAATGCAGGCCGCCGATGAGTAACATCGCCACGAACGGCCGCTGCCTCACCCGCCGCATCACAGGCGTGGAACGATACGCCCGCGAGATCAGCAAAAGGCTGGAGGCGAATCGCATCATCCAACCTCAAAACGGAACAGGTCAAATTGCAGGGAATCTTTGGGAACAGGTCGTTCTGCCCAATCAACTGAAACGCCATGAAATTCTCTGGTCACCCGCCAATGCAGGGCCGTGGTTCGTAAAAAATCAAGTGGTCACCATCCACGACGCGAGTGTGTTCGACCACCCCGAATGGTTCAAACCCTCCTTCGCCGCATGGACGCGGCTCTCGTGGAAGATCCTCGCGCACAGAGTCAAAGCCATCATCACCGTTTCGAATTTTTCCCGCGAACGGTTGAAACTTCATCTGGGAATTCCAGCACAGAAGATTCATGTCGTTCATAACGGAGTCGGAAAACCTTTTGAGCCGCAGGCACAAAATCAAATTGAAGCAGTGAAGTCAAAATACGGGATTCAAAAACCCTATTTCCTTTTCGTCGGCACGATCGAGCCTAGAAAAAACCTAGGCGGGCTGTTGAAAGCCTGGAAACAAGCGAACATCACAACGCATGAACTTTTCATCGCTGGCGCAAAAGGCAGGGTTTTTCAACCCGTAGGCGGCACATTAAACGTGGTCTACGACGTACACGATGACGACCTGCCTGCATTGTATTCAGGCGCCGCCGCTTTTGTCATCCCATCGTCCTACGAAGGCTTTGGCCTGACCGCGCTTGAAGCCATGGCCTGTGGCACGCCTGTCATTGCTTCGAACACCAGCGTCTTCCCAGAATCACTCGGGGATGCGGCATTGCTTATCGACCCGCACAACCCAGGCGAACTTGCAGACTCAATGAGAAACATCCTCGAAGATAGGTCACTTGCAGATACCCTGCGTGAGCGCGGACTGAAACACGCCGCGAAATTTTCATGGGATGAGTCAGCAGGAAAAACGCAGGAAATACTTTGTCACTTTGGCGGCTCATGAATCTTGCGATCATCCATGAATGGCTGAATGTGTTCGGCGGCTCCGAACGCCTGCTCGCGGAGATCCTCGGCATATATCCGCAGGCCCAACTACACGCGCTGATTCACAACAGCGAAAACCTCATCGGCACACCGCTCGAAAATCGCAGTGTCAAGACATCCTTTATGCAAAAGATTCCGCAAGTCGAGAAACTCTATCGCGGTTTACTCCCCCTCATGCCGCTCGCCATCGAAAGCATGAATGTTCGCAGTCACGATGTTATCCTTTCGATCTCGCACGCGGTCGCGCATGGGATCAAAACGCGCAAGGATCAGATCCATATTTCATATGTCTGCACGCCGATGCGCTACGCCTGGCATTTACAGGATGATTACCTGCACCTCCATCATTTGGATAAGCCCCTGATCGGGGCCGCCGCACGCCTAACCCTGAGCCTGCTCCGCCGTTGGGACAGAGAATCAGCGTCTCGAGCAGACCACCTGCTCGCCATCTCCCACTGGACGGCACAGAAGATCCAGCAAGCCTGGGGGCGCGAATCACAAGTCATTTACCCGCCTGTGGACATTTCCAGATTCGATCCCGCAAAAGAGCGCGGTGATTTTTACCTGCACGTTTCCCGACTCGTGCCCTACAAAATGACCGCTGAGATCGTCCGCGCATTCAATGAATTGAACCTGCCGCTCATCATCATCGGTGATGGGCCTGAGATGCCGCACCTGCAAAAGCTGGCGAAGGAAAACATCAAACTGCTCGGGCATCAACCTGATGAAGTTGTCGCTGACCTGATGAATCGCGCGATGGGATTCGTATATATGGCCGTTGAAGATTTTGGCATCGCAATGGTCGAGGCACAGGCGGCGGGCTGCCCAGTCATCGCCTATGGAATGGGCGGCGCGGCGGAGATCATTCAAAACGGAGAGACAGGCCTGTTGTTTCAGGAGCAGTCGTCCCGTAGTTTGATCGAAGCGGTTCTTCAATTCCAAAAGATGAAATTAAACAGCAAGACCGCATCTGAGAATGCGGCCCGCTTTTCATCCGAAAGATTTAGAAACGAATTTACAGCCTATATGGATTCGGTTACAGCATCCCGATTCCCCGCGCCATCAACGGGGCAGCAAACAAAATAAGCACGAGCCCAGCCAGCTCCAGCCACAACATCAGGCGCACATTCCTAAATTCAGCTTCGGGGATTTCAGGCGAACGATTTTCAGACAGGACAGAATTCCATTTGATAAATCGAACGGTGGGGTAAATTGAAAGCAGCCCGACGATGGTGAACAATGCCATCTTCGTCCAGAAAATATAGTTGTTGAAATAAAAGTTCGAACCTTTTTCAAAGAAGAACACGCGCAGCAAACCGACCGCGATCAGCAAGCCCGCTGAAATCCCGTAGACCAGATCCACGCGCTGGATCCTGCGCGCCTCTTCAACGCCCAGACCTTTTCGATAAGCAACAAATTCATAGATCAAACAGGCGGTCAGCACGAACGCGCACAAGTGATGTAGAGTTGCCATGATGGAATTTACGATTGCCATTTCTCTCTCCTCGCTTTTTTCTCACTGAAATCTTTAGCAGTGATCTATTGGTTACTTCTTTTCAGGATGACTCTTGTACCAGGCAACCGCTTCTTTGATCGCCGTCTTCATGGGTGTGGCTTTCACATCAAATGTCTTTTCGAATTTGCTTGAATCTACAATAAAGGGCTGCTCGAACTCATACATCATTTCGACAGTTTCCTTCGCCTCAGGGATGAACAAGCCGCCGATTCGCATCATCGTTTTTCCCATCGCGCCCATCTTCGCTGGGATGCCCATTTCAGCCGCGATCATCTTCACCATCTCCCGTTGGGTTACATGCGGGTTATCGTTCGGCACATGCCAGGCTTGTCCATCCGCTTCAGGGCGTTCACCAAGAACCACCAGCGCTTTTCCGAAATCGGGCACGTAGGTATGTGTGTGTGGAACATCAATATTTCCAACCAACCCCGCCGCCTTGCCATGCAGCATCGGGTAGAACGTGCGCTCGCCCATCGCCGCAGTCGGCAGCCCCCACGGGCCAAAGAAATCGGAGCCGCGCGCGGCAGTCACTTTCAACTTCCCAGCACAATGCGCTTCGAATGCGGCTTTGCTCAATTCGCTGCGAGTCTTTCCCTTTTTTGTATGGGCATTGTGCGGCATGTCCTCGGTCATGGGTTTGCCCTGGGTGTCTCCATACATGTACAGGTTTTCAACGAGGACCAATTTCACATCATTTCCTGTCAGCCCATCGATGATCGACTTCTGCAGGGACGGGAATTTTTCGGGCCATTGTGTGTACTCGGGCTGGGAAGCCTGATACACCACCTTGGCACCAAGCGTCACTTCCCTGACCCTGGACTGATCATACAGATCCGCAGCCACCACTTCCACCCCATCAGGGACTTCGTCCATTTTTCCAGAGCGGTTCACCATGCGCACAGATTCACCGCGTCTGACGAGTTCATTCATCACAGCGCGGCCAATCGCGCCCGTTCCCAACACCACATGATTTGTTGTCATCTAAATTCTCCTTTATTTCAACCAATCCAAAATAATTCTATTCACTTCATCGGGCTTTTCCTGATGGACAAAATGGTCGGCATCGAGCATCACGGTCTTCGGTTCATGCTTGAGCCAGCGCGCATTGTGCTCATGCCCCGATGCAATCAAGAAACGGTCACGCTTCCCGTGAATCACCAGGGTTGGCGCTTCGATCATCGTCAAATTTTCATCCAATGCATACGGCTCGCGCGGATAACTCAGCCGATAAAACGATGTAATCGCATCGGGGTCGGTACGGCGGTCTGCCGCAAGATACAGCGGGAACGCAAGCGGGTCGAGTAGTAAGCTGATTTGCCATGTGCGAAACATTGGCTTCGCGCCTTCCTTCGACATTGTCCGCGCATACTCACTGGCCTCGTATTGCTCGCCGCGCTCTGCAAGTTCTTCGCGCAATGCATTGGGATGGGGAACGCTCAGGATGACGAGACGCTCCGTCAATTCGGGATGGATCGCCGCGAAATGCCACGCCAGCCAGGCCCCCGCGTCATGACCGACGATCACGGCCTGCTTCCGTCCGAGATGCTGCATCAACGCTGCGACATCTTCTACCAACCGCTCCACCCGATACCCATCTGTAGAAGCGGGTCTACCCGACTCATTGAATCCGCGCTGGTCAATTGCCACCACTTGGTAATTTGCAGATAACGCCTCGATCTGATGCCGCCACGAATACCAAAATTCAGGGAAGCCGTGAATCAACACCACAAGCGGACCTTCGCCAAGTGTGACGTAATGCAGGCGGATGCCGCCATTCTCAAAGAAACCACCTTGAACACGTCGCGCGACAGGATGAAGCAACGGCCAGTTTTTCGCGAGATTCATAAAGTATTCTCTCTACGCTGGCGGGTTGGGAGCGGTGAAACCTGATTGCATCAACTCTGGCGCGGTGCGCCCAGCGGCATGCAAAGGTGAAGGATGCTTGACCTTGGAAAGTTTGCCTTCGGTCAACATACGGTGGTGGGCATCCTCCCAAGTTGGCAGGTCAGTTTCGAGTTGCTGCCAGCGCGCAACGGAGGCTTCATTGCACAATTCAGAGAGGACGCGCATGGCGATCTGGTGTGCACCAGAACCGCGGTATTTTTTCATTGCGGCTTCATCTGTCCAGGCGGTTTTTGTCCAAACCACGTTGTTTTTTTCGAAGCGGGTTTCCACGCCGAGAATGCCATCTGCTTTTTGCGCCTGTGTACCGGTCCGCAGGGCATGGAGCAGGAATACGGGCATATAAAAGATGGAGCGAACACGAAGACGGGTGATGGATACGTTGTACATTTTTATTTTCCTTTGGTTTCCAATAAATATGGTCTTGCTTTAAGTTGGTCTTGCACACCATATTGTTTGGCCTGCTGTTTCCAGCCAAAGCCGCCGAACATTTTGTAAAGCCAGTTGGGAATGACTGGCTTGGCCAGCAAATCACGCGCAGATTGAGGAATGGGCTGTCCGCTTGCGAGTGCTTCCGCGGCGAGGTCGAGAGATCTCTTGATGGGGATGGCTCGGCCGTCCATTTCAGCGAGTGGGACACCGTGAACCAATCCTTCACCGCCACCGAGAGCAAGGGAGCCCATCCATTCAAGGCCATTGGAACTGGCAAATTCTGCACAGACGGCCAGAGCCGTGTCGTTGTGATGCGCTTCGGGAAATCCACAGTTTGCGATCGCGGCGAATCTTGCGCGGGATGGTTTACCCAGGCAATGTTGATTTATTTTTTCAAGTGCAGAGATCACAGGCGCGGGCAGGCTATCCACATACAGTGGGAAAGCGAGCACGATCAAATCGGCGCGGTCAACCGCCTCGTACATGGTTTTCATGCGTTCCTGTGAATTGAGCGAGGTGTAGATCTGCATGGTTTCTATTTCCACGCCGAGGCGATTCAATTGGTCGAATAAATATCCGCCAAGGGATGCGGATGTGCTCTTGCGCGTACGCGGACTGCCTACAAGAAGCAAGGCACGGCGAACGGGAGTGGCAACAGCGGAGGAAATGCTTTGGGTTGGCAGAGCAGGCACGGGGTCCGATTCGAAGCGTTCGGTTTTCGTCAGCCAGAGATTCAGCGAGGCATCCAATTCATCATGGGTTTGGTTTCCGTAAGCAACTCCACAGACATTCACTTGTGAATACATGTTGAGCGAATTACGGTAGGCCAGATGCCGAAAAACCGATTCGGCATTTGCGTTGGGCCCATCGAGCCAGCCAATGGTGACAACGTGCGGATACGATGCGTAACGCTTCTGGTGATGGATCTCACCGTTGATACTGGTGAAGAAAGGCGAGATGTTTTGAATTTGATGATCGACCATGCGTTTGAGCGTGGAAGAATATCCGCCAAACGTGATGGGCGTGAGATAAATGACAAGGTCGCTTGCAATGATTTTTTCGGCGATGTCGCGATTATCGTCATCCACGTTGCATACGCCAGGGCTGCGCATCCAGCAGAAAAAATCACCTGCGCAGTTGCCGATCTTTTTCTCACGCAAAGTCACCGTCTCGGAAGACCATCCGCGCGCGGCAAGGTTATTTTGCAAATGACTCACGACCCGCCCACCCATCGCGTCGCTCGAAAGAGATCCATCTAGGATTAAAGTTTTCATGGTTACTCCTTTACAAACTGCCTGACAATCGACTCGAGTTCATAATGATAGAGGGCAGACCCATCCACGCCAAAGGGCGGCAGATTGTTAGAGATCTCCAATGAGACCAATCCATGCACACGGCTCCAAATGATCATGGAAACGGAAAGGGAGAGGATGTCGTAATTGCCGGCGAATCCCTTCCAAACTTCAAACTGGGGCTCGTACCCAGGCTGGATCTTCGGGTAATCTTGTGACTGTAATTTATTGGCTATACGCAAATCGTCAATTACACTGACCAACGCACTCAACGAACGTGCCCCAGATGGCAGAACTTCCATTAGGGGGGCTTGATAGCCTGGAAGAGGCGTACCAAAGATCAATTGATACCGCTGAGGATACGTCCTCGCCCACTGACGGTACATTTCGCCAATCGCTTTGAGACGCTCAATGAGCTGATCAGCGGGAATCGCATCGCGCGCGGCGAGTTGAAAATCTCCAAAAGAAGTGTAGGCATCAATGATGAGCGCAGTCACCAGCGCATCACGGTCTGGAAAATAATTGTAGATGGCGGGCGCGGTGATATTCAAGGCTCGCGCAATCGCCCGCAGGGATAAGGCGGGCGCACCGAATTCAGCGATCTGATTCCATGCCGTTTCTTTGATGGCTTCTTGAAGATTGGGTATCTGTTGTTTTTTGCTGGGCCTGACCATATTGACTCCTTATTTACTATACACTGTAAATATACGGCGTATAGTAAATTTTGTCAAGGGTAAATCGTGGCATTTCGCCGATTGGACGGAATAAAAAAGGCCTCCCAGTGAATTTGTCAGCCATCACAAACTTCACCAGGAGGTCTATCTTTTCTGACATTTTTTTCAACGTGTCAGAATCATACTGTTATTCTTTCTTATTAAATCTAGTACTCTATCCCCTGCTTATCTCATTCGTGTACATGATACGGCACGTTGATAATTACAATGCCATGTTGACGCTTCAGCTGACTACGAAGCAAGTCAGCTGTATTCGTATGCAATAAAGCGGTCACGCGACTGTCTGAAACAAATTCAGGCACAACAATCGTGATGGTTTCGCCGGGCTGACGTTGACGGGAAATGGCCGAAATATATCCCAGCAAAGGTTCAAGAAAGAGTCGATATGGAGAAGCCAGCATCACAATGCGGACCCCTTCACCCCATGTCTCCCATTTCTGGCGGACCTTTTCCGCTTCCGCTGGTTCAATTGTGACATGAACCGCTGTAATATCATCTGATAACATGCGCGCATAATGAAGCGCGGCCAGTGTACCCTGATGGACACCACTCACCGGCACAATGACACGATGGCGAATGGCTTGCGGGGGAATGGCCCCGAAATTATCAAGGGAGAGCTTTTTGGCAAGCCCCTTGTAGTGATGATGGATCGAAAAGAAGATGCCCACCAAAACTGGGGTCAAAATAAGCACAACCCAGGCGCCTTCCGAGAATTTTGTGACGGCAAAAACAACCATCACAACTGCTGTGCAAATGGCACCGAACCCGTTAATCAGCATTCTATATTGCCATCCACTTTCATACTTCAGCGTGGAACCAGGCTCGACGATCTCGACACCCTCTTTCAGATGACCTATCTTCCACCAACGGCGTGCCATACCCGCCTGTGAGAGCGTGAAGGAAAGGAACACGCCAATCGCATAAAGCGGAATAAGACGAGTCACACTGGCCTGAAAAATAATGATCAACAAAGAGGCAATGACCGCCAGAGACACAATACCACGCGAATAAACCAAACGACTCCCACGATACGTGAGCTGACGCGGAAGAAAGCCATCGCCCGCGTGAAGCGCTCCCAGGCGGGGGAAATCTGCAAAGGCCGTGTTCGCAGCCATGATCAAGATGACCGTTGTGCCGGTTAGCAACATCAGGTACGGAATTCCCCTGCCTCCGTAAATCGTCCTCGCCAGTTGGGAGATAACGGTTTCCTCTTCTGAAAACACGGCGTGTACTTTTCCGGTCAAAAATGAAAGCCCGAGAAATAAAGCGCCAAGGATCAAAGACATCCACACCAGGGTAATGCCTGCGTTCTTACTGCGAGGTTCCTTGAAAGCGGTAATGCCATTGGAGATCGCCTCCACACCTGTCAGGGCGGTGGTGCCATTGGCGAATGCGTGAAGCAAAATAAAGGGCGTAATGACCGAGATCACATGGCTGGCTTCAAAATGCGGAGGGTCCACCACCATTCCCAACGAACCGGTAAAGTAGCGGAATATTCCATATCCCACAGTGGCGACCATTAGAACTACAAAGAAATAAGTTGGGATGGCAAACGCTGTGCCAGACTCTTTTACACCCCTCAGGTTTACCAACATGACCAAAAGCACTGCGATCACCGCAATCGCCACCCGATATGGAAACAACTCAGGGTAGGCAGATACGATCTGGGCGACACCCGCAGAAATGGAAACGGACACAGTCAGGATGTAATCGGTAAGCAGCGCCGCGCCCGCTGTCTGCGCTGGGAGTTCACCGAGGTTGTCACGTGCCACAATATAGGCGCCACCTCCACCGGGGTAGGCGTGAATCGTCTGTTCGTAGGAAATAGTTACGATCGCCAGCAAGGTAATAATGGCAAGAGAGATGGGAAACAGGTATCCATAGGCAATCGTCCCGGCGGCGGCAATGACACCCAAAATTTCCTGGGTGGCATATGCGGTGGAGGAAAGTGCATCGGAGGCAAACACAGCCAGCCCAACGACTTTGCCAATTGTTTGATGGGATGCATCGGCAGTGGATAAAGGACGGCCAATGAGCCAGGAACGCAAGGTACGCGGCGGTTTGTAATCAATATCCAGTTCAATAATGGAGGTTTGTGAGTTCTTATTTTCGTTTGTATTGATCATATATTCCAACTTAATTCAGGATTCGCTTTCGCGGGCTAATCGACCAGCTTGTTCCACAACCAGATCCCGCCAACTTCAGCAAAAAGGGATAAGTAGAGCAGGAGTGTATGGCTCCAATCATGCGGCAATTGAACGATCCTCGTTTGCAGCCAAAAGAAGCCGAGAACAAGCCCTATAGACCCACCCCAGGCTAAAGTTTCAGAAATCCACTTTGAAGGCAGGCGAGATTTCTGACGGAGAGCGCCATCAAGTACATAAACTGTGGATTTCAAATTCGATTCCAGAAATTGGTGCAGAGGCTTGCGGGCAAAGCCCGGGTATTGCGCCGAGAAACAGGCGATCACATCCTCATAACGCAGCTCAGAGTGAAGGGCATTCGGCCAATTGCTGCCAATTTCGACCTTTGAATCAACGAGGATATGTTCGTCCCTTAACATTGCAGATAAAGCCACAACCTGTCTGCGCAGACCTGGCTCATGTGTGGCATCCTTGCTCAGGCCAAACAGAAGGATGTGATTTCCAAAAGCATTCGCTAATTCCCTGAGTCTCCGCGCCACCATGGCAATATCCAAGTCGGATTCAGGAACGAGCACGATCAGGCGACGAACAGGTGGAAAGTCCGCGGGAGAAGCGGTGGACACAACAAAAGTGGGAAGGTTTACATCGGTCTTTTTCATATCACCTCACAGATACGTAAATCCTATCCACTGCGCATAAAACGGTGACAAAAATTCCAGGCAATCGTATAAAGAACAAATAAAAACGCCCTTTTGCAAGGGCGCTGTAAGGTAGAACATGAATTTCAATTTATTTATTCATCCGCGATGAAACGATAGCCAATTCCAGGCTCGGTGAGGATATACTGCGGGCGCTCAGGGTCAAGTTCCAATTTCTTACGCAGCTGGCGCATATACACGCGCAAATATTCGGTGTGATTTGCATCGGCCGGGTCCCATACATTTGAAAGAATACTTTGGTGTGTAAGCACACGCCCATGGTTGCCAGCCAAATAAGCCAGCAATTTGTACTCGGTACCCGTCAATTTGACTTCATCATCCCCGCGTTTGACGATGTGCCAAGCCAAGGTCGATCGTCAACTCCCCAGCCCTGACCACTTTACTTTGGGCTCCCTGTCTTCCTGCAGAATGGCGCAGCGCCACACGCACACGCGCCAACAACTCCTCGATACCAAAAGGCTTCGTCAGGTAATCGTCTGCGCCTTTGTCCAACGCGGCAACCTTATCGTGCTCGCTATCTCGTACTGAAAGAATAATGATCGGGCATTGTGTCCACTCGCGCAAGCGGATGCAAACCTCCACGCCGTCCATATCAGGCAGACCCAGATCTAGGATCACAATATCGGGTTCATTTGTCGCAGCCAGCGTAAGCCCTTCATTTCCACTGCTCGCTACGGTGACCTTAAACCCCTTTTCTGTCAGAATGGTACGTATCGCGCGCTGGATCTGCGGTTCATCATCCACGACGAGAATATGCGGTGCATTACTCATTCGGTCTCCGTGTCCATCGGAAGTTTGGGAGGCGACATGCCATCCCAGATCAAGGGCAGAGTGAAATTGAAAGCCAACCCATCGGAAACATTTTCCGCCCAGAGCCGCCCATTATGCGCTTCGACAATTCCCTTGCATATCGAAAGTCCAAGCCCGGTTCCAGTCACACGATCTGCGGCAGTGATGCGAAAGAACTTATCGAATATTCGCTCAAGGTGCTCCTGTGGTATTTGAGGACCCTGATTGCCGACCACGACATGGACAAAATCATTTTCCACAAAAGCCTGCACCCGTATCAGGGTATTCTCTGGAGCATATTTCACTCCATTGCTCAACAGGTTCGTAAATACCTGTTCCATTTGTACATAGTCCACAGGCACAAGCGGCAGGTTCTCGGACACATCCACTTCAAGGCGATGGCCATCGGTCAGGTGCTTCATACGCGCCAGCACACTCCCGACGATCTCGGCCAAAATATTCCACTCACGCTTTGGCTTAAGTGCACCCGACTCGATCCGCGACATATCAAGCAAATTGCCAACCAGAATATTCAAATGGTCGGCCTCATCATCAATGGCGGCGATCAACTCCGGCCGCACGGGAGAGTCCCAGTTAATTTCATTGCTCCGCAAACTTGAAGCCGCTGCTTTGATGGTGGAGAGCGGCGTTCTCAATTCATGCGATACGGAAGATAAAAGAATAGATTTCAAATGATCGCTCTCTTCCAGGACGCGGGCACGGGACTCTGCTTGCGCAAGCCGTGCCCGCTCAAGGGCCACAGCCCCCTGGCTGGCGAATGTTTGCAATAACCGCTTCTCGCTGGACGTTAGGGCTGGTCCTGTTCTCCAAACACGGATCGTCCCGAGAACACCTCGAGCCGCTTCTATGGGAACAACCCATTCAGGGAATCGTTGAGGCGGGCTGGCATCAGGCAGGTTAAATTCAAAAGGCTTCCCCCCCACAATGCTTACTTCAACTGCCTCCCCTTGTGAAACCGCCTGTACTTGTTTTGCCAGTATCTGCGCAATAACAAGCTCATCATGCAAGCCAGCCAAAGCGGCGCTCAATTCATAGAGTTGAGTGGCTTCACGCTCGCGCGCAGTTGCGGCGGCTAGGCTAACTTGCATCCGCCCAACCAGCTGACTGATCACAATTGCCACGATCAAAAATATGACCAGGATCACCACATCCGTTGGGCGATGTACCGCAAAAGTGTAGTAGGGTTTTATGAAAAAATAATTGAATGCCAGGAATGTCATCAATGCGCTGGCGATGCCGGGGCCAAATCCCAGAAAGGCTGTAACCAGCCCAAGCGGAACTAAGTACAAAAGTGCCACCAGAGTGGTATCCAGTGCCTCACGTAAAACGAACAAGACCGCCGTTACAAATGCGATTACGAAAAAAGCAAAAAAGTACTGAGCCGAACGCATGATAAAAGACAAGTTTCGCATGATGGATAGAGGTCATTATACCTTTTTGAACAATCCATTCACTTAAGCGGATTTGTACAATCCTTAATGAAACAGGCCGTGTATATACACGGCCTGTCATCCAACTCCTCACAGGGAAGGAAGAATCTACCCAAGTTCGCGGTCTGCTCTTATGAGGATTTCATCCAGCCTGCTCACGATCTCATCAGACAATGGGTCCAACAGCGGCCCGGCAAGGATCTCCTCCACTTTTTTACGAGCGGTCGAATACATGGACGGTTTTCCAAGCTGCAGCCATTGATCGGCTGTATGGCGATCCAGTAAGTTGGAGAAATAGACTTCCTTGCTGCGCGCAAATTCGAGCGTGGATTTACGCGAGAGGAAATTTCCGCCTGGGCCTACATTTTGAATGTCGTTGGTAAGGACTCTACCGGGAGCAGAATCCACCCCTTGAAAGATGCGCTCACAGAAATGCGCAATCTCATTATCAACAATGATCTGTTCGAGGACAAGGAGCTGGTCGCTTTCGATGACGCCGATGCCGAGAATGATATCTGAACCTGCCAGCACCGGCGGGATGGTGGTGATGATCTTCTCGAGCACGGCATCTGCCCCTGGCTCCCGTGCGTCGGCTGTGCAACCAGCTGAGGTGGAGGGAAGATCGTAGTAACGTCCCATTTCAATCAGCGCAGCAGACATCAATCCCATTTCAGGCGTGCCGCCCAAAAATGCGCCATTCCGCATATCCATTGTGCCTGTGGCGCTGCTGAAGATCATTGGGCGGCCCGGGTGTGCAAGTTGATATGTGACGATCGACGAAAGCGCCTCGGCATCGGCAAGACAAATCGCGCTGAATAGACTTGCAGGACCTGTCATACCGGGTGCAGGCATGGGAAGCACCATGATGGGGACATCCAAACTTCCCACTTCAAGATATGCATCCATCATGGGGCCATCATGAATGAGCGGGGAAACGGGACAATAGGTCAGAGAGTAGGCATGCCGCGCGCGGACTTCATCTTCGCTTCCAAGAACGGTTGTGAGCATCTCGGCAAAATACGGAGCCTGGTTGACGAAATGCAGTTCGTGTTCGCCGTGCTTCGAACAAAACTTCATCATCGCCGCCCATTCATGCAGCGGACGGGAGTAGGCGGGTTTGTCTTCGGCGGAGGTGGGAGGCCAGGCCATCACACCCATATCCATGGTTTGAAAGATACGCAATCCATTTTCGTTGTCTTTTATTGTGCCGTAGCGATGTTCACCCGTATAAAAATCCTGGGCAAAGGACCCGGTACCATCGAGACAAAACCGCGAGACAGGCGAGGGCATGGGGTAGTCGAATTTAGGATTGCGGGCTCCCAGTACAAAAGATGACGGTGTTGTCTTGAGTGCCTGCTCGACCAATTCAGAAGGAATGTATGCGATCTTTTTGTCCCAGTCGATGCGGGCGCCATTTGATTCCAATAATTTCAAGGCTTTTTGGCTGTGAAATTTTGCGCCTGTATTCTGCAAAATATTTAATGCCTCTTTGTGAATCTGTTCCTTTTCAGAATCGCTTAGAAGCTGACTTTGAAAACGCATGGGATGGCTCCTCTTTTTAAACGATCTTTATTCCGTCACGGGCGCGCTGCTCGATCTTTTCAAGTTCGCGTTCGACATTCTCATCCAAAGGCAGTGAGACGTGGGAGTTTAATATCTCCTGCACTTTTGGCTTTAACTCATCCATGAGGGTTGGTTTTCCTGAAGCAGACCAGGCTTCGTAGGAATCGCGCGCGTCGTAGTCTGTCATATATACTTCACCGTTTCGTAGTGCATTTCGTGTGGATCGGCGACTCAGGAAATTTCCACCGTGCCCAACGGAGGCAAGATCAACTTCGAGCCATTCTTCGACGCGGGTGTCAATTCCGCGCGAAAGCCGCGACGAACGATGAAATACTTCCACATCGATCAACAGTTGCTCAAGGCTGAGGAGCAAGGATCCACCCAATTGACCGGGACCCACCAACAGGTCTGGCCATGACAGCGTGGCCATCACCCAATTCAATGCGCGTTCATAGCTGGCGCGGACGCCCGGCACGTAATGTCCCGTGCTGCCAGCGGATGTTTCAACAGGCAGGCCATACGAGCGCGCCATCTCTGTTATGGCTGCGCCCATCAGGCCGTGTTCCACTTCGCTGCCTGTAAAACGGCCGGTGTATGGATCCATGATCGCAGGCGAGGCCGCATAGATGACCGGCGTACCCGGTGAAGCAGCCTGCACCAGACAAAGCATGGCAAGCGTTTCACAATTGGCCAGCAAAACAGTGGAGATCAAACTGGCGGGAGACGTTCCGCCCATCATCGGCATGGGCATGATCGCAACGGGGATGCCCCAATCGACCATTTCAAGATACGCGTCGGTGTGCTCTGCTTCGAACACCATGGGCGAGATCGGTGTGACCAAAAATGAAAACGGATTCAATTTACGGATGTTTTCTTTTCCGCCAAACACGGTGCTCAACACTTCAAGCAACCAGCGCGATTCCTCCACGGTGTGCGTGCAATCCTGCAAGTGCTTCGAAAAATTCCGCACCATCTGGCGCAGATAACCGACATAATCACCGCTTGATTTTTGAAAAAAGCCCGGGTCCACCATCGCCCAATAGACGCCCACATCATCCAAAGAATCGATCATGCGTGTGGCACCCAACCAGTCCTGATAATTTGCCTCGCGGCGTTCCCCAGTCTGTTCATCAATCGCAAAGGATGCGCCGCCATCGGCCACGAGCGAACAACGATTGGCGTTCAACGGGAATTCCCAATTGGGCCGCCTTCCACCCAAAGAGAACTTACGCGGAGCCAGTTTCAAACAATCTTCCACCATGCCGCGCGGAAAACGCACAACATGTGAAATGGGATTAACATCCGCGCCGGCCTTTTTGAGAAGTTTTCGACCCCGCTCCGTATCCACGCGCACGCCGGTGGTTGCAAGAATCGAGAGCGTGCGTTCATGAACTTGCGTGATCTCGTTATCCGATAGAACCCTCAAGTCTGTTTCCATGGTTTTCTTTCTTGAATCTTATTTCGTAATAAAACAGGCGTTCATTTACCACGAAGGCACAAAGACATGAAGACTCAAAGTTTTCTTGGTGACTTGTTGCCTTCGTGTCTTTGCGGTTACCCCAATTCTTTATCCGCTGCGGCAACGATGCGAGATAGTTCTTCCTGCTGGCTTTTTTCGAGCGGTTCGGGCTGATGATTTTCGATGATCCAGCGTACACGCTCACGCGCCACTTCAATGGGATCACGGTATTTATTCTGCGCATCCAGTTCATGGGTCACGCCGCGTACGAGGGATGTCTTCATATGAGCGCGGGTATGTTTCTGTCCGAGGAAATGTCCGCCCGGCCCAACATTTCGAATGGCCTCCATTGCAAGCGAATCATCATCTACATCCATGCGCTGTAAATATGCGCGGGCCCGCTGGTACAGGTCATCATCGAGAATGATCTGCTCGGGAAACAGACGCGTGTATGTACGTGACAACCCCATACCCGTGACGATCTCCGGACTGGCAAGCCCCGCAAGGAAGGGGTCAAGTGCAGGCTCAGCGGCCGCCTGCCATGTGCCAGTGATCACCGAGTCTGTGCCATAACAGGCGCCCAATGAAGGCATACCCCAATGATGCGCCATATCCACAACGCCATAACGGCCGCGCGCATCACGCGGATAACTGACATAGCCGCCGGTCCGCATATCAGCCCACGCCTGCATCATCGAATGATAGATCGGGCAGCCGGGGAACATCAACTGCATGAGGACAGTGGCGCTGATGATCTCCGCATCGCCCATGGCCAATGCGCCCGCCTGAGTGGACGGAGCGGTCGTCCCTAACGTTGGCATGGCCAAAAAACCGACAGGGATTCCCGCCTCTGCAAAAACCATCGCGGCCTCAATGCCGGGCTGGTCCTGCATGAGCGGCGAGACCGTACAAATCAGCGAAGATAATGGAGGCCGTTTGCGCAATTCCTCCCTGCTGCCCGAGATGACCGTCGCCATTTCCACAGCATAAGCCGCTTCACGCCCACCCATAATGGTCTCGGATTGAAAATGCTTGACCGTATTATTCCAGCCCACTTCCAATTCATGCAGCGGAGAGGTGCGCCCGCAATCCTGCGCGCTGACCATCGGCCAGTAAAAGCCGATCGACGGCAGGTAATCGGCAACGCGCGCCATCATACCCACATCCGCCTTGCTTGAAGGGCGGTATTGTCTGGTTTCGAGGTCCACCACTTCCACGCCGCAGCCATCAGTGGTGAAGTAAGTCGTTCCCTCCTGAAGGTTTAAATCATATTCGGGAAGGCGTGAACCCATCACAAAAAAACGCGGCACGGTTTTCATCGCATTGAAAACCATGTCGCGTTTTATTTTGACAATCTGAGTGGCCCGGTCAACCTGCGCGCCGTGTTCAGCAAACACATTCAGCGCCTTCTCTGAAGGGAATTTTATGCCAACATTTTCAAGGATCTCCAGCGTGGCATTCTGAAGTTTATCCAACTGCTCATCGGTGAGATACTGGACTCGAAATGCAGAACGAAGTGGCTCAAGTGCGGGTCGATTGCCAGACATACAATTCTCCTTTGTGCGAATATTTACAGTGCTTTATCGGTAAGGAACAGCTCTAACCCCGGTGCTGCAAGGAACCAAAACGTGCTTACACTTCTCCAACTTTTTCAAGCACCTTATAGGGATCGAACGCATCGCGCAAGCCATCACCGATGTAATTAATGGAAATGATGCTCAAGAAGATCATCAACCCCGGGAAGATCGCCAGCCACGGATATTTCGTGAAGTGTTCCTGCGCGTTGCTCAACAAATTACCCCATGAAGGCGTGGGCGGTTGAATACCAAACCCCAGAAAACTCAATCCAGACTCTTCGATGATCGCGTATCCGAATTCCAATGTGGCTTCCACGATGATCGGGCCAATGGCATTCGGCAGGATATGACTGGCGATGATCCGAAGGTCAGATCCGCCCAGGGCACGCGAAGCAGATACAAAGTCCGTTTCGCGAAGCGTGAGGAAGGTCGCCCGCACCAATCGCGCAAATGTGGTCCATCCAAAAACGCCGATGACCATGCTGATCGTCAGCACGTTATTGCGCTCAAATAATGGAGCATCCACCTCACGCAGAATTGCACTAAGCAAAATGAGCACAAGAAAAGACGGCAACGAAAGAAAGGAATCCGTGAAGCGCATCAGGATGCCATCCAAAACGCCGCCATAATAGCCAGCCAACGCGCCAATGGGAACACCGATCAAGAGTGAGATCACAACGACCAGCGCGCCCACTGTCAGTGAAATGCGGCCGCCGAAAAGCACACGGGTAAACAGGTCACGTCCCAGCGCATCCGTGCCCATCGGGTGACTCAATGAAGGTGCATTATTTCTTTCTGGAAGGTTCGACGCTTCAGGGTCATACGGAGAAAGCGGTGCAAGCAGGGTCAGGGCCGCCAATATGAAAATGACGATGAAGCCGAAGATCGCACCGGGATGTTTGCGGAAACGCTTCCATACGCCCGCTCCCATGCTTGCCGATTGAAAAGTAATGGCGGATGCCTGTAATTCGCCTACAAGAGGATGATTGGATTCTGGTCTGTTCATCGGCTACTCAAAACGGATGCGGGGATCAAGATAGGCATAAACGATATCGGCCAACAGGTTCGAGAGAATGATGAACCCCGCGCCGATGATCAACACAGCCAACAAAATGGGGTAATCCCGGTCAAGCGCGGCTTGATAATACAACCTGCCCATGCCCGGCCATGAAAATAGGATCTCAACGAAAATCGCGCCGCCAAAGATATAAGGAAGGTCAAGCGCCAGCAAGGTGACGAGTGGAATGAGCGCATTCCGCAGGGCGTGTTTGTACATCACCTTGATATTCGAAAGTCCCTTGGCACGCGCCGTCCGAATGTAATCTTGATGGATCACTTCAAGCATGCTGGAGCGGAGAAAGCGGGAATACCATGCCACCCAGCCAAGTGCGCCAGTGGTCACAGGCAAAATAAGGTGAAGGATGCGGTCGCCAAGGTCAAAGCCGACACTGTTGGTGGAAGTCATGCCGCCCGGTGGCAGCAATGGCTCGCCTGTAAATGGATTTTTCAACCAAGCGTAGAAGATCAAGATCAGGATCAATCCCAACCAAAACTCAGGAATGGCCTGTCCCGCAAACGAAAATGTCGTGACTGTGATATCGAAAGTGGAATACTGCCGAATGGCTGAAATGATGCCGATGGGAAGCGCGATCAGAACCGCGACTCCCATCGTGATCGTCATCAGGTAGATCGTGTTCGGAAGGCGCTGACCGATCTCGGTCAACACCGGCTGGCGGGTGCGGAACGAAAAACCGAAGTCACCGCGCAAAATGCCGTGCCTTGTGCCGTAACTATCCAGTGTTCCATCACCATCCTTATCCACCTGCATCCAATCATTCCCCACCAGCCAGACGAGATATTGGGTCGGCAAAGGTTTATCGAGGCCGAATTGACGCTTCAACAATTCCGCTTTGTCTGGATCAATATGGCGGCTCTGTCCCTGACCTGCAAGCGGTCCGCCCGGCGCAAGGTTGACCAGCGCAAAAAGCAGGACACTGAGCAAAGCCAGCAAGCCGACTGTTTGAAGCAATCGCCGAAGAATGTAGGTAGCCAAGTTACTTCAAAACCCAGTTTGCGGCGTTCCAGGTGACAAGGTCATTCGTGGAAGATTGCACGTTTTCCAGACGAACCGTGTGCGCATCGGCATTTGAAGCGGTGAAGAGCAGCAGCTCAGGCAATTCCGCATCCAAAATGGAAGCCATCTCGCAGAAATCCTTCTTGCGCTGTTCTTCATCGAGCGTGTAAACGCCGCCCAGCAGGGTATCGAATTGCTCGTTCGACCAACGGCTGTAGTTATAGCCCGCATCTGGAACAGCGGCATCTGTGGAATAGTAGCTCCAAAGATAATCGGTCGGGTCAACACCGGCATAGCCGTCATCCCAAATATCCATATCAAAGTTACCGCTTTGTTCGATGCCGCCGTCTGTTGAAGCAGCCCACAATACACTGCCCTCCACAACGGTCAGATTAAGTTTGATGCCGATCTTGCCTAACAACTCGGCAATATATTGCTGTGTCAATTCCAGGGGTTCGCCGTATTCCGCATAGGTGATGAATTCCATTTCCATCACGTAGCCTTCCTCGGCGGTTTTACAGCCGCGGCATTCACGGACTCCATCGCCGTCCGTGTCCTTCCAGCCTGCTTCATCCAACAAGGCGGATGCGGCAGCGGGGTCAAACACGGGGCGCGGAATATCGCACACATAAGGCGGGCGGAAGAATTCAGTCCAAGCGGGCTTGGCATACCCGAGGAAGAATTCCTTCGAGATCGTATCCACGTCAATTGCGGCGCGGATTGCCTGCCGCACGCGCAGGTCAGACAAAATGGGATGAGGTGTCGCCACTGGGTCGGTAGTGCCTTTGGCCGCAAGGTTGAAAAAGATACGCATCACCCAGCGATTGGTGGGGCTGGGATCCACGCTCACATTAGCCTCGCCCTGCAGATCAGAGACCATTTGCTCGTTCGTCCACATGTCGAGATCGGCGTCACCGTTAATGAGCATCGTCTTGCGCACAGATTGATCGGGAATGATACGGATCGTCACCGTATCGATGCCAGGCTTGCCCTGCTCGAAATATTTTTCATTCTTCACAAAGGTCATATGGTCGCCATTGACCCATTCGGTCAAAACGAAAGGCCCGTTGCTTAATGGCTTGCGGGCACATTCCCACGAAGCAAATCCCTGCGAAGCATCGCAGTAATGCGCAGGCCAGATCACAACCTGCTCGCCGCCAAACTGGGTCAGGTAACCAGGATAAATGCTATTGTAGGAAATCGTGAAGGAATGGTCGTCCACTTTCTCCACACTGTCGATATAGTCAATGCCTGGGATCCAGCCACCCGTTTCGGGATTAATGATCGATTCGTAGGTGAAGATCACATCGTCAGCGGTGACAGGAGTTCCATCCGCCCACTGCACATCCTCACGCATTTTCCAGGTCACGGTCATTGTGCCTGCGTCCTCATTCATCACAACATCCCCGTTTTCAATGGTGGGGAGTTCTGCCGCCAATTCAGGGAAGACCTTGCCTTCGGGGTCAACATCACTCAACCCCAACATGACCAGTTCCATCACGAGGGCATCGTAACCCGTATCGGCAATAATGGGGTTGAAAGAGGGTGGGTCTTCAGGGATGACGATCGTGATGCCGTTCTGCGCGGAATTGGCAGGAGCATTTTGCTGGCAACCAAGCAAGCTGGTCACCACGAATATAATAATAAAAAACAACGATGTAAGTTTCAGTCTGTACATCTCTCCTCCGAAATGGCGTGGATTTGTTATTACGATTATATGGGTCGTGCTTTAATTTCCGAAATTATTGCATACTTTACCTTATATGTCATGTGATTTTAATCTCTGTTTTGCGGATGTGAACCCGCATCCATCCCAGCCGACAGTTGATCGGCGAACAATAAAAATTCTCTCCCTGGAAGTGAGGACTTAAGTCCGTACTCCTCAGGACTTCACTCTTTCATTCTTCGGGTCATACAACGGACGCAATGATGCTTTTGCAGAATACATCACGTTGTTGACCTCAACCTCAAACTTGCTGTTCTTGATATATTCCTCGTTGATCGGCTCATCATCCTCAATGATGGACAGTCCCACCGCCCCACCCAACGTAAACCCATACGCCCCAGAGCGGACGTAGCCGACGATCTTTCCGTTGCGATAGATCATCTCACCGTAATACAGCAAAGGCTCGGGGTCATCCAGAATCAATTGGATGAATCGCTTCTTGAGCGGACCTGCTTCTTTTTGTTTGAGCAGTGCTTCCTTGCCGATGAAACCGTTCGGCTTGTTGAAGTCCACAAGAAAGCTCAAGCCTGCTTCGAGCGGAGTATCCGTCAGATCAATATCGTGACCGTAATCGCGATAGCCTTTTTCGATGCGGAGGGTGTTGAGGGTTTGCATCCCTGCCAGTTTCACGCCCAAGTCTTTGCCTGCTTCGAGAAGCGCGTCAAACGTTGTCGGCGCAAATTCGGTGGGGATGTATAACTCGTAGCCAAGTTCACCCTGATACGTCACGCGGAACGCCAGCGCCTTCGCATAATGCACATCGATCTCTTTCATGGACATGTACGGGAAAGACTCGTTCGACAGATCCGCGCTGGAGAGGCGGCTGAGCAACTCACGGGATTTCGGTCCCTGCACGTTGATGAGCGCATACGCCGAAGTCATATCCACGATGAAGACTTGCTCATCCGCTTCGATGTGACGCTTCATCCACGTTTCCACATGGCGATGCGCAAGGTCGGAGCAAACCACCATGAAGGATTCTTCGCCGATGCGGGTGACGGTCAAATCCGCTTCGATGCCGCCGCGGACATTCAGCCACTCGGTATAGACGATCTTCCCGACTGGCACGTTGATATTGCTGACGGAAATTCTATCGAGCATCTTTTGCGCGTCGCGTCCCTGCACAAGGAATTTGGACATCATCGAAGTGTCCATGAGAATCACATCTTCGCGGCAGGCTTTGTGTTCGGCGGCGTTGTACTCGAACCAGTTCTGCCTATCCCAGCTATATTTTTCAACTTTGGCTTCTTTTCCTTCGGGAGCGAACCAGTCCGCATATTCCCAGCCCGCGGACGAGCCAAAGAACGCGCCGAGCTTCTCCAGCTTCTCATGCAAAATGGATTTGCGCACATTGCGCGCCGTCTGCAACTGCGAGTTGGGGAAAGTCTCCTTGTACATCATGCCAAGAATTTCCACCACACGGTCATTCAAATAGCGCTGATTATTTTGATACGGCAGCATACGGTCAATGTTGATCTCGCCCACATCCAGCGGCGGGACTCCGTCCACGATCCAATGCGCGAGGGTGTGACCGACTCCGCCGCCGAGCAAAATGCCGAGCGAGTTCATACCAGCGGCCACGTAGAAATTCTTCAATTCAGGCGCTTCGCCGACGAGCATGGTCATATCGGCGGTGAAACTTTCGGGGCCGCAGAATAGTTTTTTGATGCCCGCTGTTTTCAGCACAGGCACGCGCTCCATCGCGGCTTCGATATACGGCGACATGCGATCCCAATCAGGTTGAATTTCTCCGAAGGCAAAGTCTTTGGGAATACCATTCACGCCCCACGGTTTGGCAACAGGCTCGAACAAGCCGAGCATCAATCCGCCCACTTCTTCGCGGAAGTAGGAATACGTGTCCACATCTTCGAGGATGGGCAGGTTCGGATGCACGCCTTCGATGGGTTCGGTCAGCAAATAATAATGTTCGGTGGCTTGCAGAGGGACATCCACACCTGCCAGCGCGCCGATCTTCCGTCCCCACATGCCGCCGCAGTTGATCACATATTCGGCGGCAATGGCGTGACCTGTGGTGGTGGTCACACCCACAGCGTAACCATTCTTCTTCGTAACAGAAGCAACTTCAACGTTCTCAAAGATGCGCACTCCCATGTCGCGCGCGCCCTTCGCAAGGCTCATGGTCACATCCACAGGGTTGGCGCGTCCATCGTCGGGGAAATAAAATCCAGCGGTCACACCTTTGGGGTCAGCCAGCGGCCAGAGTTCCTTGAATTGCGATGGCGTAATCTCTTGCGCCTCGATGCCAAGCGAGCGGGCGAAGGCGGCGTTCTTGCGAAGAAATCGCAAACGAGACGCAGAACTCGCAGCCTGAATGTAGCCGATCGGTTTGAATCCAGTGGAGACGCCAGTTTCTTTTTCGAGGTTGCGATATAACTCGCGGGTGTAATGCGCAAGTTCGAGCATGGTCTCGGTATAAAATCCGCCGCACACCACCAGCCCCGCGGCATGCCATGTGGTTCCAGAGGTAAGCTGTTTGCGTTCGAGAATGACGACATCCGTCCAGCCAAGTTTTGCAAGATGATACGCCGTGCTGCATCCGATAACCCCGCCGCCAATAATGACCACCCGTGCCTGTGTAGGAAGAACCTGTTCCATTTGCCGCTCCTGTGTAATGAAATGGTGTTACAAAGAACTCCGCTGCCTCAGCAAAGGATACAGGAATTTTATATTTGGGGCAAGTGGTAAAAAGATCAGAACAAAGAAAGTGTTCAAAAAACGACTGCAAACCGGGTTGACTTGTGTGTCTGCATCCTGTATACTCTAGTTACTCCGATGGGGAGTAGCCACCCGTCTCTTCGGGATGGGCAGTCGTCATGACGGAAAGAGATTTCCCGGCTGTCTGAAATGAAACGCAAGACCATCGCTTTCTATAAGCGTTGGTCTTTTTTGTTTTTCAGGAAAGGTGTACAGCATGAAAGCATTTCTGGTATTCAGGATATTGGACCTCATTCTAATGATTACCTACGGCGCTGCGCTCGCCTATTACGCCATTCTTCATGGATTTGAAAAAACCGTAAAACAGGCGGTACAGAATGATTATGAAATCAAAAACCCGCGGAGAAGCTGAAGCGGAAATCACCCAGGCATTGGTCAGGTTCGAGAAGGAATATCTCGGGCATGGCCCGGTGGATGCACGCACATTCTTCATCAACGACATGGTCCTGATCCGACTGCGCGGCGTTCTTACAGCAGCAGACCGCAAGCTCGCAGAAACCACCGAAGGACAGGCATTAGTCAAAGAGACGCGCCGTAAGTTGTTCGAAACCTCACGCCCGGTCTTCGATGAAATGATCGAAAAAATTATCGGCTGTAAACTTATCAGCTTTCATACAGATATGAGCGCCAAAACGGGCGAGCGTGTGATCGTATTAACGGTGAGCACCAATCTCGATACACTTTATCGGTAGGCACAATCCAACTCCGGAAGACAAGGCGAAGCGCAAGCCTCTAAAGAAGCAGGCGAGTCGCATAGTAGGCCGGGATTCCTCTCATGGATGGGAGGAATCCCGGTTTGTGTTTTACAAAAAAGGAGATGACATGTCAAAAGCAACTTCACATTCCCTGCACTTCCCTGGATTTCGTCGGATCTGGAAGCCTGCCGCCATTACCGGCGCAGGCGGCACGGCAGTCGCCATCTGGTTCGAAGAGATATTAATGTTCAGCCAGGAAATCCTCGCACTGATCTTCCTGCCCATCATGGCGGGAGTGATCTATCTGCTGGATATTTCCATATTCAAATCCCGCCTTCCGTGTCGAGAAGATATGGAACAAACCACCCACAAAGGAGCAAAAGACAGCCCATGACCCCAAAATTCTGGCACACCCTCATCCTGGATGAGGTATTCCTGCATTTAAAGAGTCAGCCCAACGGACTTGGCAAAACCGAGGCAGACCTCCGCCTGGCGAGCTATGGTCCCAATGAATTACAGGCCGCTCACCGAATTTCGCCGTGGGAAATTTTGCTGGAACAATTCAAGAATGTGCTTATTTTGATCCTGCTTGGGGCCACGGCGATTTCTCTTTTTCTCGGGCATGGCGTGGAATCGATTGTCATTGCGGTCATCGTGCTGTTCGCTGTGGTGCTGGGATTCGTTCAGGAGTATCGCGCCGAACGCGCCATTGAGGCCTTGCGGAAGATGGCGGCACCCACAGCCAGTGTCCTGCGGGATGGGGTGGAGATCAAGTTGCCGGCACGGGAATTGGTTCCCGGTGATGTGATCCTCCTGCATACCGGTGACCGCATCCCGGCAGACGCACGCCTGCTTGAGTCGGTCAACATGCAGGTGGAGGAAGCTGCGCTCACAGGTGAATCGGTCCCTGTGGAAAAACACATCCAGGCATTGACAGACGAAGACCTTTCACTCGGTGATCGCAAGAACATGATCTATGCAGGGACGGCCGTCACATACGGGCGCGGACGTGGAATCGTAGTAGACACCGCCATGCAGACAGAGTTTGGCAAGATCGCTCAAATGCTGCAAGCCGTTGAAACAGGTAAAACACCCCTCCAACAAAATCTCGACAGGGTTGGCACAGTGCTGGCGCGCGCCGCATTTGTGGTTGTAGCAATTATTGTTGGACTGGGGTTAATGCGCGGACAGCCGTTCATCGAAATGCTCATCTTCGGAATTGCATTGGCAGTGGCAGTCGTCCCTGAAGCCCTGCCTGCCGTGGTGACAATTTCTCTGGCAATCGGTGTACAGAAGATGGTAAAACGCCACGCACTCATCCGACGGCTGCCAGCCGTTGAGACGCTTGGCAGCACCTCGGTCATTTGCTCGGATAAAACAGGCACATTGACCAAGGATGAAATGACCGTGCGCAAGATATATTCCGGCGGACAGATGTTCAAAGTTTCGGGTGCGGGATATGCCCCGGAAGGCGTGTTCTCCATTAATGGAGGGACGCCTGTTCCTCCTACAGATGCGCTCAAACAAATGTTGACTGCCGCCACCCTTGCGTCGGACACGCAGATCTTTAATGGAGAAAATGATTCGGGTAGTTACTGGGATATTAAAGGCGATCCAACCGAAGGCGCGTTGGTGGTCGCAGCGGCAAAGGCCGGGCTGCAGAAAGAAGCACTCGAGACTGAGTCGCCGCGGGTGCACGAGATCCCATTCACATCCGAAACAAAACGCATGACCACCCTGCACAAAACAGCGGAAGGTGTAATGGCCTACGCCAAGGGTGCGCCAGAGATGATTTTGGATGGATGCGATTTTGTGTTGACTGAAAATGGCGTTACAGATTTGGATGCCTCAGGCCGTGAGCAGATCTTGAATCACGCGCAGGAAATGGCAAGCGACGCTTTGCGGGTGCTGGCAATCTCTTCGAAATCAAACGCCACACGTGAAACTGCAGAATCAGGAATGACGTTTTTGGGGCTGGCAGGCATGATCGACCCGCCGCGCATGGAAGCGAAGGAAGCAATCGCCATTTGCGCCGAGGCGGGCATTCGCCCAGTGATGATCACTGGCGATCATCCTGTCACTGCACAGGCGGTTGCGCGTGAACTGGGCCTGCTGCGCGACGGCGGTCGTGTGATGACCGGTGCAGAGTTGGAAGAGTTGACTGATGAGCAATTCCACCAGGAGGTTGAAAGCATCAGTGTTTACGCACGGGTATCGCCCGCCCACAAATTGCGCGTGGTGACCGCCTGGCAGGCGCATGGCCATATCGCCGCCATGACGGGCGATGGCGTGAACGACGCCCCTGCTCTTAAAAAGGCAGACATCGGCATCGCAATGGGAATCACCGGCACAGATGTCACAAAAGAAGCCGCAGCCATGACACTGACCGATGATAACTTCGCTTCGATCGTGGCCGCCGTGGAGGAAGGACGCGGCGTTTTCGGCAACATCAAAAAGTATTTGATGTACCTGCTTTCCTCGAATATCGGCGAGATCGGATTAATGGCAGGCTCGGCGTTGTTGGGATTGCCCCTGCCTTTGACAGCCGTTCAAATTCTGTACGTGAACCTTGCAACTGACGGTTTACCCGCCCTTGCGCTTTCGGTTGACCCGCCCGAAAAAGATTTAATGAAGCGCAAACCGCGCGATCCACGCTCAGGGATTTTCACACGCCCCGTGGTTATATTGATGGTCCTGGGCGGCATCTGGTCTACCATGGTCAACTTGGGATTATTCACCTGGGCGTTGAACTCCGGGCGCGGCCTCGAAGAAGCCATGACAATGACCTTTGTATCGCTGGTGCTGATCCAATTCTTCAAAGCCTACAACTTCCGCTCAGATCGTCACTCAGTGTTGAACAAACCGTTTGCCAATAAGTGGTTGAATTTGGCCGTAGGCTGGGAAATGGTTTTGCTTGTGCTGATCATCTACCTGCCTTTCCTGCATGAGGCCTTCAGCGTCTATGCCCTGCCCTGGATGGACTGGTTGATCGTCAGCGGACTGGCCGTGACCATTGTGCCCGTGCTCGAAATCGCCAAGTGGATGGAGCGAAGAGGTTGGTTCGGTGTAGTGGATTAATGGACGAACACTTGCCAATCTAACAGAAGCAACCGAAATTTATCTCGAAGACTTTTACAAAACGATCTTGTAAAAGTTGAGAAGTAATCTCAATCGGAGTCGAAAGGCTCCGATTTTGTTTGACTACAGTTGGATGTAAAATATCCCCACGACAACTTTCTCATCAACCGATCTCAACATCGCCGCGTGGACACGCGCAGCACACAGCTGGGTTGAGATCGGACAGGTCGATTCTTTACCGTGAAAAAGAGGATCGTTTGACATGACCTTATTGCACATCACCACAGAACGGCTGGTCTTGAAGCCGCACACACAAAACAGCCTGGTATGGCTGAATACCACCTTCAACAACCCCGAGGAGGATTACTTCAATGGAGATGACCCTCCCAGGGAGAGCCCCGAACCGCTCGAGGTGACGCAGAAACTGCTCGACCGCATCCTCAACCGCCCGCCAGATGCAGACATCATCGACTACGCCATCCATAAAAAGGGACACTGATGAGTTGATCGGCTGCGGAATGATCGCCCACATCAATCACTACAACCGCCGTTGTGACCTGGGAATTGGGCTGGGCTGGAACAGGGATAACTGGGGCAAAGGCTATGCCAGCGAAACCCTGCAAGCCATCGTCGCCTATTGTTTCAATGAACTCGACCTGAACCGCATCGGCGCGGAAATCTATGAGTTCAACGAACATTCCATCCGATTGTTCGAGCGGAATGGGTTTCGCCGCGAGGGTGTCTTTCGTCAGTATATTTTCAAGGACGGGATATTCAAGGATGAGTATCTTTACAGTCTGGTGAGGGAGGATTGGGAGAAGCGAGCAGGCGCGGACAGGTAAAATACCCCATGACAAATTTTTCATCAACTACCCACCCCCTCCTGCCTCCCCCAAATCCGACACATTAAACGTTTGGTTGGCATATATAATTTTCATCGTCGGATTTGGGGGAGGTGCCCGCTAGGGCGGAGGGGGTAGATTGAAATTGGACAAGATGACGATTCCCAATCCTTCGTCCGTGCGCTGGACATGGGCGGAATGGTCTGGGAAGGTAAACCCAAATACAAAACAGTGGACGCTGCCCTTGATGATTGGACAACCTCAGTGGCGCTATGGGCAGAATTTATCAACCCAATTGATCCAGAGATCATTTCAATAGTAAATTGTCATCGATAAACTATTGTGACAAATCAAAAATTGCTTTCCTGTTTAAACAAAAACATTTGGACCTTGATTTGACTTGATGACTTGGAATTGCTCAAGCTAATAAATTGGAGGTTTCAAATGGCAAGCTAAAGGGAGAAGCTTTATAAATTTTATGTTACATGTCAGAAAATAGGGAAAATCTAAGTCTGGTGAATTCATTGATTGATTTTCATCAGACGAGTAAATCTTTTGATATGAGATTCAAAAATGAATAAATTTGATAATTTCTCAATGAATTAAGTGGAGATGAAACGGAGGGTTTTGAGGTATCTGTTTGAAACCCTGGAGTTAATGAAAACCTTTAGGAAACACTAAAAAGATGAACAATATGGATTTATAGGCAAAATTTTGTGGTTCAGCAAATTTTTTGTACTGGATATGGTTTATTGATAGTTGAACAGAGTGTTTGGAATGTTCAAAGATTTTAGAAGTGGATAAGCAATTCGTTTAGTTTTGGGTGGTTAAACTAAAAATGGACCTTAAATTTCATGCAAAGATTCTTGGAGATAAATATGGACAAAGAGTTTTTTCAAAATGTTAGTAAAGGTTTGGCGTTTTGTTCAATATGCCTTTGAGATAATAGACTGAAGGTTCTTGGTTTGCAGAAATGACATCTGTGAAACAAATCATTGTTGAAGCATTTCCAACAAACATGTAGGCAATATCCTTTTGATGGGGTAACATATCAATTATTAAAACTTGTTTGATACAGTCTTCATAACTTTCTGACTAAAATCAGAAAACTCTTATGAAGGTAGGCGAAAAATGAACAGGAAGTCTAATTGCGACAGATTATGGTCTAAAATTAAAGCAAGGATTTAATGCTATTTCAGAAAAGATTTGGATCCTGATAATAAAACAGTGGTTTACCCGACCAGTTTTGATGGCTTTGTGAACAAAAGCGACTAAATGAATGGCCTGTGTTCCATTATCAGTACGTTATTGCAAGTTACAGCATCTGTTGCAAAATAGGGAGGATAATCACTACCTACCCATCCTTATTTCTCCTACACTTGGGATATGAGCCGTCCCAATCTCCAATTACCAATTACCAAAATCCGCGTCGGCTGCCCCGCCCACAACTGCGGCGGACGTTGTCTGCTGATCGCGCACATCGAGGATGGAAAAATCGTCCGCCTCGATACCGATGACCGACCCGACACGATAGCCGCTCCGCAGTTACGCGCCTGCGCCCGCGGACGTGCCTATCTGCGCCGACAATATCATCCCGATAGGTTGTTGTATCCGCTGAAACGGGTGGGGAAGCGCGGCGAGGGGAAGTTCGTCCGCATTTCGTGGGACGAGGCTCTGGGCGAAGTCTCCAGCCAGATGGTTAGAATCAAGTCCGAGTACGGCAACGATGCGCTTTTCGTCCCGTACGGCACGGGGAGTTATAACCAGCTCAACGGGTCACACGTCGCCCGCCGTCTGATGAATCTCTTTGGCGGCTGTCTCGGCATTTACAACTCCTATTCGTGGGGCGCGACCAACATCGCCACGCCCACCGTCTACGGCACGCTCGTCACGGGCAACCAGCGGCAGGACTGGCTCAACAGCCGCTACATCATCATGTGGGGCTGGAACCCCGCCGAGATGCGCGACGGCACCAACTCCGATTACTTTGTCAAACTTGCGCGGGAAAACGGCGCGCGCGTGGTTTGCATTGACCCGCGTCACTCGCTCTCTGCCGCCGCCCTCGCCGACGAGTGGATTCCCATCCGCCCTGGCACCGACGCCGCGATGATGAGCGCGATGGCGTACGTGATGCTGACCGAAAATTTGCACGACGCCGATTTTGTCCGCACGCATTGCGTCGGCTTTGACGCGAGTCAAATGCCCGTCGAGGGCGCCGAAAGTTACTCCGATTACCTGCTTGGCGCGCGCGACGGAATTCCCAAAACGCCCGAATGGGCAGAAGCCATCACCGCCGTCCCCGCCGCCACCATTGCGCGGATTGCCCGCGAGTACGCCACGTCCAAGCCCGCCGCGTTGGTTCAGGGCTACGGGATGCAGCGCCGCGCCTATGGCGAGCAGGTTGTCCGCGCGGGCTGTGTGCTGGCGGCGATTTCGGGCAACGTGGGAATCTCTGGCGGCTGGGCAAGCGGATTGGGATTGCAAGCGGACGATGGTGGACCTCACTGGACTGTTTTTCCGCTGGGAGAGAATCCTGTCCGAGCGAGCATCCCCGTCTTTCTCTGGACTGAGGCTTGTTTGCGCGCCCAAGCCTTGACCTCCGCTGAGGGAGTCCTTGGCGTGCCGCGCCTGCAAAATAATATCAAGTTGATTTATGCCGTCGCCACGAACTGCCTCATCAACCAGCACGCCGACGTGAACCGCTCCGCTGAAATTTTGCGCGACGAATCCAAAGTGGAGTTCATCGTCGTGCAGGATAATTTCCTCACGCCCACAGGCATGTTCGCCGACATCATCCTGCCCGCCTGCACGCAGTTCGAAACCTGGGGCGTCGAAGACGGCTGGAAGTACGGCGACGAAGTGATCCTGCAACCCAAACTGGTCGAGCCGCCTGGCGAGTCAAAATCCGATTACCAAATCTGCGCCGACCTCGCCGAGCGACTCGGCATCCGCGAAGCCTTCACCGAAGGACGCGATGAAAAAGATTGGGTGGATTATTGTTTACAGGTTTTCAGGTCAACCCGTTTTCCTGAGTTGCCAACTCTCGATGAGTTCATCGAAAAAAATCTTGGCGCGTATTCCAACCCCGTCACAAATCCAAAAATCGCCTTCGCCGATTTCCGCGCCGACCCGACGAAATATCCGCTCAACACCCCCAGCGGCAAAATCGAAATCTTCTCCAAAAAACTGCACGACATGGGAAATCCCAACGAAATCCCCGCCGTGCCGAAATATATTCAGGAATGGGAGAACCCATTTCGGGCTGAGCGGAGCTGCGAAGCAGCGCAGTCGAAGCCCCTTGTTGGTCAAAATGCAATTAACCACGGAGGCACTGAGACACCGAGAAAACCAAAAGAAAAACTCCGTGCCTCTGTGTCTCAGTGGTTAGCGGGTTTGCGTGAAAAACGCCCTTCGACTCCGCCGCCAAAAGAAGGCGGCTCCGCTCAGGGCGAATACACTTTGCAAGCCATCGGACATCACACCCTTGCGCGAGTCCACTCCACGCACGCCAACAACGACTGGCTGCAAGAAGCATTCCCGCAACGAATATTCATCAACTCGATAGACGCCGCCGCAAGAGACATCCACGACGGCGACCTTGTCCGCGTGTGGAATGAGCGTGGAGAGTTGGTTATCCCTGCCAGAGTCACCCCGCGCATTTTGCCTGGCGTGGTGGACATTCCGCAGGGCGCATGGTGGAAACCCGATGCCAACGGCGTGGACCACGGCGGCTGTATCAACGTGCTCACGTCCCATAGATGGACTCCGCTGGCATTTGGTTCGACTCAGCAGACGATTATGGTGGAAATTGAAAAACGGGTTGGACGGTTGAAGGTGATTGATGGTCCTTCAACTACGTCCATCGTCGGGGTTCAAAATGACCTACGCCTTCACCTTCGACTCAAGCGCGTGCTCTGGCTGCAAAGCCTGTCAGGAGGCGTGCAAGGATAAAAATAATTTACCTGTCGGCGTGATGTGGCGGCGGGTGATTGAGGTTTCTGGCGGGGGATGGGCTCAGGATGGTGCGGCTTGGACAAATAATGTCTTTGCCTACAACCTGTCTATTGCCTGCAATCATTGCGTACACCCCAAGTGCGCGGGGGTATGTCCCACCGATGCGTATGTCCACCGCCGCGATGGGATTGTTTACATTGACCCGCCAAATGTATGGGATGCGGTTATTGCTCGTGGGCTTGCCCGTACAATGCTCCGCGCTACAACCCTGAACTGGGACAAATGTCAAAGTGTAATTTTTGCTTCGATAACATTGACGCGGGATTGCCTCCGTCGTGTGTGGCGGCTTGTCCGATGCGGGTGCTCAACTTCGTTGAAATGGACGAGTTATCGTGATCGTCAGTCGTCATGGTCAGAACTGTGGGAATTACCCGCAAGCGAACATCCATTTCCGCTGCCTAATAACTCGCGCACCGAGCCGCATTTGATGGTCAAGCCGCATGTGGCGATGGGGAATGATTTGGAAAAGAAGATTTCCAATTATGAAGAGATTCGTCCCAAACACCAAAAGAGTGAGATGCCTTTGGTGGCGTTTACGCTGTTGGTTCAGATGGCGGTTGGCGCGCTTTGGGCTGCGCAGTGGATGTTTACGCTGTTATGGAATCTCGTTGAATTTGATGCCTGGCTATTGCGCCTTGTTCCGTATTTGATCATCGGTGCATGTTTGGGGCTGGGTGGATTTTTCTCATTTCTCCATCTCGGTGCAAAACGCAATGCGTGGCGCGCGCCGTTCCATTTGAAGAAGTCATGGTTGAGTCGTGAGATTTTGCTGTTTGGTTTGTTCGGCGCGGGGTGGCTGGCAGGGTTTGTTCTGCCTGAGATGAAGTGGATTACATCTTTGCTTGGCATGGGATTAATTTACAGCATGGCGAAGGTTTATCAATTACGTCCAATGCCTACGTGGAATACGTGGCGTACGACTGTGGGATTTTTTATCACATCCGCTTTGTTAGGACATGTATTGATGTGGGGAGTTTTGGCCTACGAAACACAGTTCACAGGAATCAATATTCCGTCTGCTATTCTTGCGGGAATTATGGTTGTATTCCTTGTGGCAGAGTTGGGGCTGTTGCTCTCAGCTAAAGAAAGTGCCCCTCGAGCAGTCAACAAGCTGAGGGGCGGATTGATCGTCGCCGCGATCATCGGGGCGGTAATCACAGCCAGTCAATTCAATTTATGGAACACGGTCACGGTCTTTGCGCTGGTCCTGATCGAAGAGATCATCGGGCGCTGGCTGTTTTACCGCGCTTTACAAGACCGAGCTTTTTGAGCCGCAGAGACACCAAGCTTGCGGAGAATTTTCCTCTGCGCGCCTCGTGTCTCTGCGATTTTTTTAGGCGTTAATCACCCATACGACTGATGGAGCCTGCGCCATTGACACTGCGATCTACAGTGGGAGAGCCGTAGTACGAAATGGAACCTGCACCATTGATTTCAGCATCAAGGCTGGTTTTCACTTTCAATTGAATGTTTCCAGCGCCATTGATGGTCAAGTCGGCAGTCAGGCTTTGCAGGTCGTCGCCATAGAAATTGCCGAAGCCATCGATCTCAACGCTGACCTCATCGGCAGTTCCAGTTGCTTTGATATTTCCTGCGCCGCCCAGCGTGCAATCAAGAGACTTGGCATTCACGTCAACCAATTCCACTTCACCCGCGCCGCTCAGGTCAACGCTCAACGAATCGGTTTCAAGTTTTTCGATGCGGAGCTTCCCAGCCGTGGTGAAATTCACATCACGTAACTCCTTCACGGTGATGGTGATCTTGATGGTGTCAGATGCCTCCACCCGCTTCGACCAATCGGTTTCCTTGTTCTTGATGACAAGCCGTCCGTCCACTACTTTGGTGCTGAGTTGCGGCAGAAGGTTGTCATCGGCCTCCACTTTTACGGATTCGGATTTGCCTTGAACCACGATCACTTCTGCGGGGTAATTAATGGAGATCGCATCGAACGACTCCACTTTGCGGGTTTCTGTTTTGATCTTTCCAGAGCCTTCCACTGCGCCTGTGAAGTTACTGCCGATCTTCCAATCGGGGCCGCCTGCCCAGCCAAGCTGCGGAGCAAAGACCACGGCCAGCACAGCCCCAACGACGACCAGTGTGGAAACGATCAGCCCTGCGCCTTCCCAAAAGCTGCGCAAGATCAACCCGAGGCCCATGACAATGAGCAGGAAGGGCCAGATATGGGTCAAGGCCCACAGGTTTGTGGCGGGCATTAAGTTCATTTGGATCAACAGCCAGAGGACCCCTGCTGCGATTAGTGACAATGGAAAAAATAAAGAGACACGTTTTTTCATTTCTTTCTCCTTTTTATTGTTGAGGTTGGGAAGAATCAACGGATGCAGGTTCTTCCATCTTTTTCTGATTCGGCAAAATCCCTGCGCGGGAAAGGACCAAATATCCCCCGACCAGAATCAGGGCAACGGGGAAGATAAAGCGTGAGAAACTCCACGAGTTGAAAATCGACTCAAAGAATATACCGAAGATCACAAACAAGATCGCGCCAATCTTCATCACACGCATACCGGATGCGCGCTGACTGGCGTCTTCTCCGTACCAGCCCATGATGAAGATCCCCAGGCCAACCGACATCAGGATGATGGTCCAGCCATAGGACCAACTCTCAAAATGATTGAACAGGTTTTGCAGGAACAACATCAAACCGATGGCGGTGATGATTGAGCCGGGGATCGCCAGCCCCGAAACCGATCTTCCGCCAGCGAACATGCCTACAAAGAACATGGCACCGACACCGACAATGAATAACGGCCATAACATTCCCCAGAAATTCAACCCTTCAAATATCTGTCCAAGCAGGGCGAGCGCCCCGAACACAACAAGCAATGCTCCCACAACCAACGAACCCGTATTACGATGATTATTTTCCATGGTACTTTCCTTTCTTTTGACTTTTAATAGCTTATACGAAGTCCATCTCGGTTGGGTTTCTCGAAATACGGGGAAATCTTGAATTTCGGCAAAAACAGTTCTCTGGGACTGGTCTACAGATAAAAAATGGGCGGCTTTGAGTTGAAAAATGAACACACAAGTTCCACATAATTCCTCCACCCTTATGTAATTCTCCAGTAGGAAAATAAGATTCAATAAAGCGTTCGCTTTATCTACTGCCCGCAAAGGCAGGAAGATACCAAAAATTATTACTGGAGAAAAATATGAAAAACAGAAAATGGTTGACCTACACCTTGGGAGCCTTACTGACCTTGATTGTTCTTGCCGCGGTTGGTGGAGCTGGGTTCCGCGTTGGGATGATGCAGAATGTCTCTAACATGACGGGACGCCCCGCCTTCACCCACAATTTCGATGGTGATTTCCAGCCGCCGATGCAGGGAAACCGCCAGAATGATGGAAGTCCCAAGGGCGGACAGATGAATCCACATCAGGATAACTTCCGCGGCAATGACCGCCGTGGCGGTGGAATGCCCTTCATGTCCCCCATCTTCGGGCTGATCCGCCTGGCTGTGTTGGGCGCCTTGCTCTGGGTTGGATACAAGTTTGTACAGAAGAGCGGCTGGAAATTGACCCGCGTAACGCAGGCACAGGCCACCGCAGAAACAACCGCCGCGCCGAGGGAGCCCGAAGCCGCAGCGCCCGTCAGCGATGACGAAAAAAAGGATGAGGCGTAGAGTCAGCCTCTTGAACAGGATCAGACACCCGCTTCGTTTGAGGCGGGTGTTTTAAATCCACACAATTTCTTCACAGCCACATCCCGCCTCCTTATGAGATAATGCAATTAACAAACTTTATAACCTTCAAACCTGTAACATTTAATTAGAAAGCACTGCCATGCCTCAAACCATCCTGATCGTTGACGACGAAAAACGCCTTGTTTCCCTTGTGCAAAGTTATCTTATGCAGGAGGGCTATCGCGTCGTCACGGCTTATAACGGCAAGGACGCCCTGCCGATCGCACAAAAAGAAAAACCTGATCTGATCATTTTGGATATCATGATGCCCGAAATGAATGGCTACGATTTTATGCGCACCCATCGCGCTGAAGCCGATACGCCCATCATTATGCTGACCGCCAAAGTGGAAGATGATGACAAGGTCATCGGACTCGAGCTCGGCGCGGATGATTATGTGACCAAACCTTTCAAGCCACGCGAACTCATGGCGCGTGTACGCAACGTGCTGCGCCGCACAGGGAAAACCGAGGCAAAAGCCAAGACCCTGCGCGCAGGCGAGATCACCGTCAACCGTGACTCTCGTGAAGTGCTTGTGGTAGACCGCAGCATTGACCTGACTCCATCCGAATTCGATCTACTGACTGCACTTATGGCGACGCCCGGGCGCGTTTTCTCGCGCCTCGACCTGCTGGATGTCATTCAGGGCGTGCGCTATGAAGGCTATGAGCGCACCATCGATACGCATGTCAAAAATCTGCGCGCCAAGATCGAAGATGACCCGCGCAAGCCGCGCTACATCGAAACTGTGTACGGCGTCGGGTATCGCCTGAACAAAGGCTGAACATGAAATTAACCTCCAAATTGATCCTGGCATTTCTTGTCGTGAGCCTGTTCAGCACAGGCATTATCGTTTTAATAACACGCGTCGCCACAAACCGTGAATTCGACAGATTCATCAGCGATCAATACAAAGCAGAACTGGTGGAGCAGATCGCAAACCATTATCAAAAAAATCAAACATGGGAAGGTTTGGAAAATAATTTCAAGCCGTTCGATAACGATCACTACAAACCAGGTAACGACCGCCCACTGTTTTTCTCCATCGCCGATGTCAACGGCAAAATCGTCGTCGCTGGCTCTGGATATTGGCTTGAAGACATCGTCAACGCCAGGGAGCTTGATGAAGGCACTCCAATTCAAGTTGAGGGTGAAACGGTGGGCATCCTGCTGATCGACTCGGCGCCTGAAAAAAACCCAATAGAGGATGAATTCATCCATCGCCTCAACGATTCCATTTTCTTCAGCGCGGCTGGCACAGTCATACTTGCACTCATTCTTGGCACGATCCTCTCACGCACCATCACACGCCCCATCCGCGAGTTGACGAAAGTCACCCATGAAATGGCCGATGGCAAACTGGGACAGCAGGTGCCTGTGCGTTCCCGTGACGAGATCGGCGAACTTGCGTCCTCATTTAATAAAATGAACAATGAATTGGCGCGCTCGCTCAACCTGCGCAAACAAATGACCGCCGATATTGCGCACGAACTGCGCACGCCGCTCAGCCTGATCATCGGTCACGCCGAAGGGGTGCATGATGGCGTACTGCAGCCTTCACATGAAAATTTCGAGATCATCCGCGAGGAAGCCGACCGACTTGAAAAACTCGTCAACGACCTGCGGACGTTGTCTCTTGCCGATGCGGGCGAGCTTTCGGTGGAATTCCAACCCGTGGATATCAACGAACTATTGGGCGATATCAAAACCCATTACATGACCCTGTTCAATCAAAAACGCATCACACTGGACCTTGTGCCTGCTCCTGCAACGCTTCGCGTGAAAGCAAATCTTGACCCGATCCGCTTTTCGCAGGTGCTGACCAACATCCTCGATAATGCCCTACGCTACACTCCCGAAGAGGGACAGGTTGTCATGGCGGTAAGCAAGGTTGAGAATCAGGTCGAGATCTCCATTCAAGACAACGGCGAAGGCGTGACCCCTGAAGAAGCCGCGCATCTCTTCGACCGTTTCTATCGTGCGGATCCCTCACGCACTCGTGACCGTGATGCAGGCGGTTCCGGGCTGGGACTTGCAATCGCTAAATCCATCATCGAAATGCATCAGGGCAGGATCTGGGTTGAAAGCGAAAAAGGCAAAGGGATGAAAACCATCATCCGCCTGCCTTTGGCTAGGGATTAGCATTCAATCCGCAGTATTTAATTGGGACGCAGAAGAACGCTGATTTACGCTGACAAAAGTTAACAAATCACCCCGAAATATTAGTGAACTGAACCCAATAGACAAGACATAAAAAGAAAGCCCCCGAGTAGTCTATGTGGACAGACACCTAGTTTCATAAGGTGTCTGTCTTGTTTTTAATTGTAATCGCTCGTAGTTGTAAAAGCTAATGTAGTCATCAATGATCAAACGGGCTTCTTCAAAGGTTGGATTACGGACCTGTCGCAAGGCTTCTTCTTTCAAGTGTCCAAAAAGTTTTCCATGGGCGCATTGTCCCAACAGTTGGCGCGGCGAGACATGGAAGGTGTGATGGCATATTCTTGAGTAAGGGCAAAATAAGCCTGCGAAGTATATTGATGTCCCTGGTCGCTATGGAGGATCAGCCCTGCAGTAACCTTTTCATTTTGTTTGGCTTGTTTGAGGGTGTTCAACACTAAAGTTCGTGAGTTCTGCCGTCCAAATTGATGTGCGACAATAAACCCGTCGAATAAGTCCTGAATGGTGGACAAATAGCCCCAGCCTTGTTGAGTACGAACATAGGTGACATCGGTCACCCATTTCTGGTTTGGCTGGGTCGCCTTGAAATCACGCTTGAGCACATTGCGATAACGGTGGTAGGTATCTAACTGGGTCAAGCGCATGTGCATCTTGCGTTTGCGGGCCACTGAGTGGATGTTGAGCTTGTCCATTAGCCGCAAAACTGCTTTGTGATTGATGAAAATCCCCTTTTTTGCGAAGCCACAACGTAATTCGTCGATAACCATAGGTGCGGCGAGATTTTCTGTACGCTTCTTGCACAAGTTCCATTTGATCCTGATCTGGATCTGGCTGATCCAAACGCTTGACCCAGGCATAGTAGGCCGCTCGCGAAAGACCAAAGAATTTACATGGCCTTCACTTCGTATTCTTGTCTTTGGTAGTAGATGACCCGATATTGCGTTTCACGAGCACCTGCTTTCGCAATTCGGTATGATATTTTAGCAACGCATTCTCCATCTCCAATCGTGCGATGTAGGTCTGCGTATTCTCCTTCTTGGGTGGGCGACCTAGACTGACCTATTCTTCATCCTGTCAAATGCTTCTAGCCCTTCACGCCGATAGGCTTTGACCCATTTTTTGACACGGTATTGATCCCGAATTCCCAAGACCTCGGTGATGGCACCCTGGGTCATTCCTTCTTCGTAATACATCCGAATCGCTTCCAGCTTTACTTCTTTTGGATAGTGTTTTCCCATAATAAAAGCACCTCCTGTGCTATTTTCTCACAGGAGGGCTTTCTTTTCGTGTCTGCTTTTTGGGGTTCAGTTCATAGTTTCGGGGTGATTTCTATTTGATCGTTCAGCCTGCTCCGCCGCTTGCGGGGGTCGGTTTAGGGGCCTTCTTTTTCTTTTTGAAGAAACTCTTCGGCAAAGCAATAACAGTCACCAAAACACCGATCACGATCGTATCCTTGACCATGCCAGTAGCCAGCCGTCTGTAGTTGTTGATTCGAAAACTGCGCGTGCCGCCTTCGCGATCTCCGTCGTCGCCTTCGGGTCTGAAATTTTCATCGCCGCCCTCTCCCGGCGGACGAAGCTGGGCCCCACCTCCATCAAAACGCGGACCATCTGAATCGATGAGATTCCCAGCCGTGTTGACCACCATCACCATCAAAAACACGGTCACCGAGAATACGGCGAGAATGACCAATGTGCGCACCAGCGTTTTCATATGACGGCGTCCTTCTTCTGCTTCGAGGAAAACAGACCCAGAATAGGTTTGAGCACGTACCGATTCACGGTGTTGACGATCCAACTCCAATGCAAGGCGGTGTGGATTCCCAGCATGAGCAGGCCCAAATTGGCAGATAGGTCATGCAGCCTGCGCCATGCGAATCGTGCGGGTAGTTGAATGCCCATCGCAGGCAGAGCCACTTCCGAGATGAGCACACCAGACACAATGAGCAGAGTCCCGTCGAAGAACAGCAACCAGTTCAAGATGTAGTTGATGCGGTTTTGCGTCCCCAGTTTCCCCAGAAAACGGCGCGAGATCTCGGTGATCCAATCCCAGCTTAATAGCAGGTGGACGATCATCGTCAGCACCATCGCCAGGCTCAGCCACTCATGAATGGCAAGCCCGCTCGGGTGCGGTTCCATCGTAATGAGGAACGCGATGAAAAGGACGACATCCAGCCATAACTTGGTTTTGGTTTGGACTGGTGTGTTTTTGATAACTTCTGTGGTCATAGTTCTCCTTGAAATTCATTGCCAACCCTGTGAACATTTTCTTTCGGGTCTTGGGCGGTTTTTACAAGCTGCCCAATTTTATGAGGTTATTATATTTTGTGATGAGGGTTTTGCGGATTAATTGTGAAGAAGTTGTAAACACTTTCCCTAACTGGCAAGCTGGGGAAAGTGTTTTGGGGTGTTTATAAACTGGTTGGCATGGCAGGCTTTTTCCTGCCGAAGTATTTGGTGATGTTCAAGTAGACTGTAGCAACAACGGTCATGATTACCAGGCTTTTGATCATCTCGGCTGGGAATTGCACCCCGTCATCGAAATCTTCACGGTCAGGCGGAGTGAATTCGCCATCGAGTGGAAAGTCACCTGGCTGCGGACGTTCTTGCAAGATGGTTCCATCCGTCCCTGAAGAGGAGGCGGTCACGGCTCCGTAGAAGGCTCCGCCGATCATCACCGCAACGACAAGGATCAAGAGTATTTTGAAAATAGTCTTCATGTGCGGGCATCCTTTCGCTGAATGGATAGGACGGGAGATGCGGTCTGCGCGGGGATGGATGGAGTGAAAATGCGTTTGAACATATTGACGATCCAATTCCAGTGTTGGGCCACATGCAGACCCATCAAGATCATGGTGATGTTCGTGGATACCTCATGCAATTCCTTCCAGGACATATTTTGCGGCAAGGTCAACCCGAAGAAAGGCACCACCGATTTTGAGATCATCAGCCCCGAGAGCATGATCATGATTCCGCTGGCGAACAGCGCCCAATTCAACACGTAGTTGAAACGCGAGTTTTTAGCAGACTTCGTGAACAATCGTGCGGTGACTTCCACGATCCAATTCCAATTCAAGAGCAGATGGACGACGATCGCCCCGCCCAGAGCCAATGACAGCCACTCGTGAATGGTCTCGCCAGTAAAGCGCGGCGCGCTGACCACCAGCAGTGTGATAAATGTGCCCAGATCGAGCAATAGTTTGTTTATGTTTTGTTTTGACATAGGTTTCTCCTTGATGAATGATGCCGTCATTCTATAACCAGGGAGAATCAACTGGGTGGTGGAAATGCGGAAGAAATATGAGGAAGTTGTAAAAAGCCTCCCGAAAGGGGGGCTTTCTTGCACCATTTATTCTAAGTTGAACAAACACTCATCGCGCAGAAACTCGCATGTCCTCCCCAAATCGCCTGATTTGGGGAGGTGCCGAAGGCAGAGGGGGCTATATCTTAGTTCCACATACTTAAAATTGAATTTATTCAATTCCTCAGGCGGATTTGGAGTTAAAGGCTTCTGCCAAAAAACAGGGCGAATATATCCTTCATCTTTATTCTGTTTTAGAGCATATTCCCATTCTTGCTTGCAGTTTTCGGATTGGCTGTAATTCGCTGACCAAAAGATTTGGAAAATCTTCGCGCGTTCAATTCTTCGCTTGAGTTCTTCTTCCCATAGTTGACCAGACCTAATATCATCTACATCAAGAAATACATCCAGACCTGTACCCTCAAGAACGGTCTTGAAGGTGCGGGCAACCTCTGAATCCTTGCGGCTGTATGAGATAAAGACATCATCCTTGCCATACATCTTTGCATGTTCTTCGTGATCGGGATAGGCTGGACATCTTCCTTCTCGTTGAACAACATGGCAAATTTCAAAGCGCCAATGATGAGCGGACCACATATATATCTTCCTTTGCCGCGTCACCTGACAGGGACTTATCGCTTTAAACGGAAATCCGCCGATGGAAATCTTCCATCCATTTGAAACTGACACGCTCTGGATTGAAGGTGCTCACAGATGGAAATAGTAAGTTCTGTCCCAGGATGTGGAGCGTTTCTTTAGGTGACTTAATCGTCCATTCTCCCCGCTTTTGCGGCAGCGACCAATGCGGGCTTTGGTTCCTCCGCCCACCGTCCCCTCAAAATCATCACACAACTTATTGACCAAATCTTCAGTTTCCTTGAAGAAATAATCCCAACTTTTGCGGTTCAAGGCGCGATAGCGCGATAGATTTAGCAAGTCATCGAGATTTCATCTCTGAACGGGACTTGATCTTGATGATGAGCCTGCCTCTGTTGAGTTACGGACGTATTCAAACAGGTCTTCGATCTTCTCAGCAAATTCTTCGATGAGTTTGCCGACGATGGCTTCCTGTGCGTTGCGGGCTTCGATAACTTTCAAGATGTCGAATTTATAGTTTGTGTGCCAGGGGCTTGGGGCCTTGGTTTCTTCTTTTTTCTGTGGGGGTTTTACTTCGATAATGCCGATCTGGTTATCGAAATACACCTCAATCGGGTCTTTGGTTTCTTCGGAGCGGTTGAGAGTGTTGTAGAGTGCGTTGAATTTGCGCCAAAAGTAGAGGAAACTTTTTCCTGTATTTTTATCAATCTCGATGACATATTCAATGCGGTTGAGGATGGAGAAGTACTGGGCGGACTTGGCTTTGGTATCTGCCGTGCGCTTGGGGTTGGCGTTGATATGCTTTTCAAGGCGCTTTCAAAGGCAAGGAAACTTTCGGGATTGTCACGTTTGGCTTTGTCTTTGAAAATATCACCAAAGCGCTCAAAGAACTTATCGTACACATCTGACTTTTTCAAATCGCCATACAGAACTTCTTCGAGAATGCGCTTGTCGCCGAAGGGATCGAAATCACTAACCACCACATCGGAGAAATGCTCGAAGGCGTCCTTGATTTTTGGATATTGACGTTGTTATAAGAGAAATCTACGATCTTGCAGTCGTGCTTGTTTTTGGTATAGCGGTTGACGCGGGAAATGGCTTGAATGGCGCTGATTTCCCTGACTTCCTTGTCTAAAAATAAAGTGTGGAGTCTTTTCTCGTCGTAGCCTGTTTGTAGTTTGGCAACCACGATCATCAAGCCGTTCTTTTTCTTGGCAAACTCTTGCAAGACTTTCTCTTCCGACATGCCTTCGTTCAGGTTCGAGGCGTCTTGCTCATCCTGCCCGCCTGTGAAAATGACGTAGATTGGGGCGTCTGCATACCGTTTGTATTTCTCGTCCTTGACCAACTTCTTGTAATGCTTGGTGACTGCCTCTTTGTAGGCAATTGCCGCTTTGATGGAATAACCGCAAGCATGGCTTTGCCTGTGCCACGGATTGGCCGGTAGACATCCTTACCACAATCGCGACATATTCCGCAATCGCGTCAATACGCTCGCGGTTCTCGTAAATATCCTTTTTGTTGATGTCTTTTAATTCCTGTTTCTCAAAACCTTCCAGCGGATTTTGAGGCAGGTCAAAGAGCATTTTGGAGGCAATCGGGACAATGTTCTTGATCGGGTTGAGAATATAGCCATCTTCAATTGCTTCGCGCATGGTGTAGGCGTCGAAGGGAACCCACAACTTTTCATTCTCGGCAAACTTGCCAAACTCACCGAAACGCGCAAGGGAGTTATCGTCGGGGGTGGCGGTAAAACCGACGATGAGGTTTTTCTTTCTGCGGGCAGATTGATACGCGGCGTTTTGATCGAAGGGCGTTTGCAGTTCATCGAAGATACTGACCATCTCTTCGTTCTGGTCGCCGCTGTGAGAGCGGTGGATTTCATCAATCAGAAAGACCACGCGCTTTTGAGTTAGGGCTTGCAGGGTTTCGCCGTCGAACATTTCGCGGATGGAGCCGAACTTTTGCAGGTTGACAATGACCATTCTCAGGTCGGAGTTGAGCGCTTCGAGGAAGGTCTTTTTGTTGCGCGCTTCCATGAACATGCTCTTGTCAATGTTCATGTTGCGCATTTTGGTATCGATCTGGCTGCGGAGTTGCAGGCGATCTACGATGATAAATATCTTGTCGTAGACGTATTCAAAATTGCCGTTGTACGGGCGGCGCAGGTCTTTTAGTTGCAGGGCTGTCCAGCCGATGATGTTGGATTTGCCGAAGCCAGCCGCGTATTGGAGCAGAAGCGAGTAGATGTTCTTGTTGTTGGAATAGGCGCGGCGCTTTTCGAGCAGTTCCTTTTTCTTCGCTTCGGAAACGCCCGCGAGTTGCCTTTCCAGCAGTCTTTCAAAATAATCGTCTTCGTTTTCGTGCGCGAGAAACTCGTCAATCTTGGCGAGGATTTTATCGGTGCCGAATTTTTGTTTGGGACGCGGCGAGATCAACACACCAGGTTCGTTCTTGAGTTCCTTGGTATCGCCTTTCACGACCACATCGCGCTCGATGAAGTTGTAGTATAGGATTTCCTTCTCGACAAATTCCTTGCCGTAATGCGCGTTGAAGATTTCCTTGAGTTTGTCTTTCTTTTCCGCGTCACGATTCAGAAGCGGATAGGGCTTGAAAACTTTCTGGGCTTCCTTCTCGAAATTCTCGCGGTCGAATTTTTCGGCGCGGCAGGTTTCGAGAATTTCAGGGAAGAAGTCGCTGATGGTGCGGATGACATAGGTCTCGCCAACGTCGGTGGTGGTGAGGTGGATCGCCTTCTCGAAGATTTTCAGGAAGTCGCGGCGGTAGAATTCCTTTTCGCGTGGCTCCATGTTTGGGTCGCGGTCAACAACTTGATGGTAGACCCGAACCGCGTCAAATAATCCTTGATGACTTTGCCGCGCCCGTTCCTTCTGGCGTTCTGACTCATGTAATTGGACTTCAATTCGCTGTAGCCCAAATACAAGCCGTTGACGAAGAAGCACAGGTCGGGGCGGAAGGAAAAGATTTGCCTGCCTTCGTAGACGTATTTGTAGGGCAGTTCCTGCACGACCGAAAAGATATTCTGGTCGAATAGGGCGTTGTCGTAAATGGCGCTGTCGCTGGTGTAGAACAGGTAGAGTTTTTCCCCGTTGAGCGTGACCGACTTGTTGGAGTTGATGAAGAGCGCCATGTTGCGGCTGCTGGCGGCGCGTTCTTGAATCAGGGCGATGAGATCGGCGAGCAGTTGTTTGCCGTCGCCGCCGTATTTGCGCAGGAGGGTTTCGTAGGGCTTGCGGTTCATCTCGGTATCGGAGATGAACTTTTCCAAATCCTCTTCGATGATCAGGGAACTGCTGACCGTGTTGGCTCTCACTTCCTGATAGCCAAGCGTATCCCTGAAAAAGGGGAGCAGAAATTTATCTTGTAGGTGAAGTTCATTGGGGCCCGGGGCCCGGGGTGCGAGCGCCGGGGGGCGCCCCCCGGGGCGGGGTGGTGGGGGGGGGGGGGGGGGCCGTGCCCGCCCCCCGGGGGCCGGGGCTCTGGGGGTTCGTTCCGGCCCCGGCCGTTTTTGGGGAGGAGTTTTCCCAGAACAGCACACCTTTTCTCTCTGCAGGGGGGGCGGCAGGGGAACTGCCCCTGCTCCCTCGGTCCACCCCCGGGGCCGGCTTTTTCTTTTTGGGGCCCCGGGGAAATCCCCCCCTTTTTTTTCCCCGGGGGGGGGGGAGGGCCCCCCCGCCGGCCGGTCACAGCCGTGCGGCCGGGGGTTGTCGGGGCTGGTGTCCCCCCGGGCCCCGGGGGCTTCCCAGGCAGCCCCAGCGCGCTTTTTAAGGGTGTTTTATTGGGCTCAACCCCTTCAGCCGCCCCAATTGTGTCAATCAACCATTATGTGGGTTTATAAAATTGTTGAGTTGTCCTTTTCAAAGAGGTTCCGGAAGATTCCATAAAATCGGCATCGCCGCTTTGTTCTGCCTCTCCCGAAAGGAATGATCTCGTAATCCTTTGTGTGGGCGTCAATTCCACAGTGATTTCAAAACGTTCACCCTGCTTTTTGTTTGCGCTCTTATAAGCCGCCTTCACTACAATTTTTCCGCAGCCGAGGGCTTTCTTTTTGCCCTTGCTTTCTTCAATCAAAGTTTCCTGCTCATTGTCGTAATAATATTTGGCGGTTGAGGTGTCACCACCAGGGCTGTTCTTTGTAATCCAGTGAATCAATAAAGGGTTTGATGTCCGTTTCAAAGCATGTAAAGATCGTATTTTGCTTCATGTCGCTGGCAAGCCCCGCTGTCCATTCTCCAATTTGATTGGGGAAAGTTTTACGCTATCGGTAAATTTTTCTCATCAACATTGTGAGCAAAATTGCCTGTTTGTTGAAATAGAGATTCTTATCAAAGACGCGGGCGAAGTCGTTATCTTGAAACTTTGCAAGGTTTCCACAATTTCAAGGGTTGTTATCCATTTCCTTGCCTTCGAGCCTTGTTTTTCATTGACTTGAATTTTGGCGTTGATCACATCCCCTTTTGGTGGGCTTTGTTTTGTTCAAGACCCATAGGTAGGTGTAAATACCTGAGTTGAAAAATTCTCGGGCAACTGAATTACGGCTTCCAATGTCAGCGTCCAACATCCATTTGCGGATGTGCTTTCTGCTCCCGCGTCGCCGGAGAACAGGTCGAGCCGTTGTGAACATGCACCGCGCCATTTAGAGATCAGGTGTTGGGTAAAAGAATTGTCCATCGCCAACGGACGGCAAATTTATAGCGTCCCGTCTTGTCGTTGCGGATGTCGGTTTGAAAGCCTTTCAGTCCACGCCAAAGGGGGTTGGCGGAACGTCAAACTCATCATTGTAGAATTTGTCCGTCAGCGTGTTGCCGCTTCGATTTGAGTCTTCACGGAAGCGGCCTCCAATCTTGGCAAGCGCGAAGAGGGCGTCGTTCAATTCCCCAAGGTTTGGGTATAGGCGGGTTCTCGGTCTTCCACCCAGGTTCCCCGCCACAGGCAGGGTCATATATTTTGAGCAGGGTTTCTTTTGGTTCGATCTTTGAGCACAATATCGCCATCAAGGCAATGCATCATCGGGCGTGTTGCCTCCCGCTCGGGACATGTCCGCCCACGGCGCTTGAGTGTTCTTCCAGCGGGTGATGTCGAGTTGCTGTAGGCTTTAGGTCATCTCGCTCCACTTTTTGACATATCCAAGCAGGACTTTCTTCGCCTTCAAAATGGAGATGTAATTTTTGATGTTGAGGAATTTTTCGCCTTCATCGCCAGGCTCCACGCCGAGCAGGTCTTTGGTCTCTTCGTCAAAACCTTTCAGGTAGGCGTCGTCAATTTCAGGTCTTGTCGTTGGCGCAATTCGCCACGTTTTCTGCCTCAAAGAGGTATTTGTTGTACCCTGCTTTTGGTCGAGTGAAAAGTGCAGCCTGTCATCCTCGCGCATGTTCAAAGGCTCCCGCCACCTGCGCGTTCGATTTCCTTCAAACAAGCGAAGTAAGCGGCTTACGTCAAACAAAAAAATGGCATCATGTAGGATGGCCGATCTTGTGCCGCAGCGTAACAGGTCAGCGGTGCCCATTTGATGTATTGAGGATGTGCCGTTGCCATTAAGTCATTTGCCTTTTCTACGATGCATTTTTTTGCACATTAAATCACTGCCCAATGCAATAATATACAAGTATAACCACCCTTTCCTACATGGTCAAGCCTCCACTTTCAAAACGGGTGACAGCCATCTCGGAAATGACTGTCACCCTTTTCAACTACAAACCAGCCACCCCCAGCGACCACCCGACTAACTCTCCCAACTCAACGAAGCAATGTTCCCAGGCAAATCCCGTGCCGTCACCACGATCTTCGCCTCACCTGCAACGGCGGCCGTCGTCGTATAAGCCCACCATGCCCCTTCGGCCCGTACCGCCGCGCCTTGCTCCAGCACCGCATCTTCCGCGTCGGTAATCACCACATTCACCTGAGTCACCTGCACGTTATCCACAGCCTGAATGCGGATCACCTGCCCAACCTGTCCGCTCCACGCCTCGGCATCGATCTCCGTCACCTCGGGCGCATGGAACCAGTCCGCCATTGCCACATTGGAAGGCGTCTGTGGCGTCCCCTTGGCCTTCTCCACATATACTTCCTCATCCTTCGCGCCTTTGGCATACACAGAAGCATCGCGGAACTTCTCCTGCCGCTCCAACTGTGCCGCCGAAAACGTACGGTTTGGGTCCACTGAAGGCGGCACCCCCACAATCGTCCGCCCAGCCTTATCCTGCTTAATCACAAGCTGGTCACCCAGCGAACCGCTCAACCCTTGGATGATAATGTTATTGCGTACCTTAGCCATGTTAAAAGTCTCCTTTTTGCGTATAGTGTTTGAAATGACATTCCTTCGACTCTCCTTCGACTCTTCTTCGACTCACTCACATCTCAAATAGGCCCTCCTTTCTGCAAGACTACGCGCAGAACCAGATTCCCCCGCGCACGGAAACATCCCCGAACGCAAGGCTCGCAAATGGCAGGCAAGAAATGTTCAAAACGATCTAAAGTGGAAATTACTTTCTATATCCCGCCATTGATAAAATCATATACAAAACCCCGCCAGTTTTCAATCCCCCTAAAAAATCTGTAAGCCGTCCTTCCTCCCCCAAATGCGACTGAAGTTCGTCGCACGCTTCGCGGGGGGAGGTGCCCGCAGGGCGGAGGGGGTCGGGCCGCATTACACTCACCGCAAATCAAAACCAATTCACACACAAACCCTACTCTCTACTCACTATTCTCTACTCACTACTCTCTACTCCCCATTCCCCAATCATAGTTATAATCACTCCATGCGTTTCAACATCTTCCGTCAATCCGACGTCCCCGAAAAATACCGCTCCAACTTCGCCCACCTCTACTTCGACATCGCCTGGTTCGGCGTCCTCAGCGGCACCGCCGTAAACTTCCTCAACGTCTACGCCACGCGCCTCGGCGCAACGGGCTTTCAGATCGGCCTGCTCGCCGCCATGGCCGCCGTCGTCAACCTCTTCCTCGCCATCCCCGCAGGCCGCTGGATCGAAAAACGCCACACAGGCCGCGCCGTCTTCTGGTCCTCCGTCGTATTCCGCATCGGCTACTTCTTCTGGATTCCCCTTCCCTGGCTCTTTGATGCGCAAGGTCAAATCTGGGCGCTCATCATCCTCGCCTTCCTCATGGCCATCCCCTCACCCCGCTTGGCGTCGGCTTCAACGCCCTCTTTGCCGAATCCGTCCCCGACCGCTTCCGCGCACAAGTGGCAGGCACGCGCAACGTCACCTTCGCCATCGCATACATGCTCACCTCGCTCATCGCAGGTACCATCCTCAAAAGCCTACCCTTTGAAACAGGTTATCAAGTCATCTTTGCGATTGGAGCATTCGGCGCGGCGATGAGCAGTTACCACATTTATCATGTCACACCCCTGGAAGAGACCGCCCCGCTCTCTGTCTCACCGATACCTGCCCCAACACCCCAAACAGACTCTCCCCGTGGCATCCACTCCGCCCTCCGCCTCGACATCTGGAAGACCCCATTCCGAAATGTTCTGCTCGTGCTTTTCTTCTTCCATTTTACGCATTTCCTGCCCACGCCCATCTATCCGCTCTACAACGTGCGCGTCCTCAACCTCAACGACAACAATATCGGCATCGGCACCGCCCTGTATTACCTTCACCGTCCTCATCGGCTCCACACAATTCCGCCGCATCGCACACCGCTACGGCAATAAGCTGGTCACTGCATGGGGCGCGGCAGGCATGGCGATCTATCCGCTCCTGCTTGCCTTCTCTGAAAACACCTGGCAATTCTATGGCCTCTCCTTCATCGGCGGCTTCCTCTTCGCCATGATCAACGGCGCCTACATCAACTACATGCTCGAAAAAATCCCCCCCAATGACCGTCCCTCGCACCTCGCGTGGTACTCCATCATCCTCAACACCGCCATCCTCACAGGCTCCCTCATCGCCCCCGCCATCGCAGATATGGCAGGCCTCGTCAACGCCCTCATCCTCATCGGCATCCTCCGCATCCTCGCAGGACTCTCCGTCCACAAATGGGGCTAACACACCCACCCTACTCACTACTTACTATTCACTATTCATCCTCGCACTTCACTTATGCTAAAATCAAACCGTGACAGAAGATATTAAAGTAATCGCAACCAACCGCAAAGCCAGCTTCGAATACTTCCTCATGGAAAAATTCGAGGCAGGCCTCGTCTTGCATGGCTCGGAGATCAAATCCATCCGCGCCGGACAGATCAGCATCCAGGAAGCCTTCATCGATATTCCCAATGCCGAAGAAGCCTGGCTGGTCGAATCGCACATCGCTCCCTACGAACAGGCTGGGAAATACTTCAACCACGAACCGAAGCGCAAGCGACGTCTGCTTCTGCACAAAAAGCAGATCCGCGAACTGTGGAACAACGTCCGCATCAAGGGCAATACCGTCGTGCCGACCCGGGTCTACCTAAAAGACGGTCGCGCCAAGATCGAGATCGCCCTCGCAAAAGGCAAAAAAGCCTACGACAAGCGCGCCACCATCGCCAAACGCGACGAAGCCCGCAGCAACGAACGCGCGACAAGAGTGAGATAGTCGGTTAGTCACTAGCCAAGTGGTCTGCCAGTCCGACTACAAGACTATAAGACTAGCAACAAGGAGACTACACCATGCCCCCCTCCACCATCGGCGGAATCAATCTGCTGCATGAATCAGAAAAGCGCGCCATTTACGCGCGCTATATCCCCACAGCCCTTTTGGAAAAATATAATATCCCGCCGCTCACCTCAGCCGCAGGGTACAACTTGTTGCAATTCCGCTTTGCCACTGGCTCAACAGACGTGGAAATGCGCCTCTATCACCAGGTCGATTTTCCCGACCCCATTTTGTACGCCCACCTTACCGACACCCTCAATGGACAGATCCATGTCCTGCTATACATCCTCAACGACCCAGACTCTCCCCGCTTCAATGTGGACAAAATGCCGAACGGCTCCCCAACCAAATTTGGCACCCTGCAAAGAAACATCGCAGCGGAAACAGAAGCTCTCGAAGCGGGTCTGGCTCCAGGCCAGGTACGCCGCGGATTAAGATTATTGGGTCAAGCCATTGAAGCCTTTGAGGGTTTCGTCACCGCGCTTGGGCACGACATGTATTTCGTCGAACCTTTGTATTATCACAACGCGGTCATCTTTGAACGCTACGGCTTTTCATATCAGGTCGGCAAACGTCTCATGGATAGCATCCACGCAGGTTTTCAAAGCAGAGGTGACCTCGCCGCAAAACTCGACGGCTCAACTCCATTCCGCCAACCCGAAGCCGCAAATGGAATCCGCAAACGCTCTTGGGCCATTCATGATGGCCTGCTCGATGAGCCATTCACCAATGTAACGATGTACAAACGCGTTGGAAAATCTGCAGGCATCAACACAACCCCCGACTGCAAATGGTAGATATAAAAAAAAAGAAGAGACCTTTCGGTCTCTTCTTTATTTAGTAGCGGGGGCAGGATTTGAACCTGCGACCTTCGGGTTATGAGCCCGACGAGCTGCCACTGCTCCACCCCGCATCGTATAGTAAAGCCCGCCGATATTACCATACACATCATATAAAAGTCAAGCAAAGCAATAAAACTGTTATTGTGAGAAACCTGTGCACGACAATTCAATTAATATGGAATAGTACCTTTGATTAAAAACAATTTGTTAAGATTTAGTGTATAATACCAAAACCTTAACAAAATCAACTTACTCAAATCAACAACAAATTGTTAAGTATTTCTCTATAGAACACAGGCATCATCCATTCACATATTATGAAGACCACAACACTTCTGGTCATTGAAGTTCACCATTCAGAAATCCCTTCCTTTGCATCTGATTTGCAAAAGAAGGGATTTGATGTACAAACTGCTCCAAATGGCAGTAAGGCGGTTGCGCATCTTAAAGATGTCAGCCCCAGCCTTGTGGTAATCAATGCCGCATCCCTGCGCAGCACGGGCCTGCGCATCTGTCAGGCCATTCGCGAAAAAGATGCAAAGCTTCCCATTATCCTGATCGTTGAAAACGAAGGCGATGTAAATAAAGATGCAGCAGATGCCGTGCTTGCATTGCCATTCACCGTACAAAAGCTTGTCAACCGCATCAAACCGCTTTTACCAGGCGATGGAAAGAACGTTTTGCATGTCGGCCCCATTCGGCTCGATCTGGAAAAACGCCGCGTACGCTGCCTCGGCAGAAGCACAAAGCTCACCCCGCGCCTTGTGACCTTGTTACATTTACTAATGGATAAACACGGCGAAGTCGTCGAACGCGAACCCCTGTTCAAAAAAGCATGGGAAACAAATTACACCGGCGACACACGTACGCTTGATGTACACATCTCATGGCTTCGACGCGCCATAGAACTTGACCCTGATAATCCAAAATTCCTAAAAACGATCCGCGGCGTTGGGTATCGCCTAGATATCTAGCTGGACCTGTTTTCCCTGAACCGTCACCAATCGGATACAAGCCTTGCGCTTGTGCCCGATTTTTATTTTTAACTCCAGGGGAATTTCACCGCTTCTCACGTGCCGTTGAACCTGCGCCACGCTCTTGAACACTTTCCCATCCCAATCAGGGTCCACTTCCCAGAAATCCAGTTTCCGTTTGGTTTCCAAGCGAATGGAATTTTCAGAGACGTGTACCTTTATGTTCTTTGCTGCTGTTACAAGATCGCTCTTTATGGAAGCATCCCGCTCAAGCGAGAACACGGCATCCATGTCTGTCAACCTTCCGCGCGCGGTATTCACGGCGCGAATAGCCTTATCACTGGTGATGAATTTTCTGCCATGTTTTGCGGCCACCAAGGCAGTTGTCCCCGAACCGCAAAAGAAATCCGCAACCAGATCGCCTTTATTGGATGACGCAAGGATGATCCGCTCCATCAAAGCCTCAGGCTTTTGAGTCGGGTATCCTGTGCGCTCGTTGTGAAGCCGCGCCACAACGGGGAAATACCACCAATCTTCAGGCACTTTTCCACGCTCAAGATTGGGAATCTTTCCAAACCCTGCTTTACGCGATGATTTGAATGTATTGATCGTGCTTTGGTTATACGGCTCGCGGACAGCATCCACATTGAACGTATAATCCCTGCCTTTTGCATAAGACAGAATCGTATCGTGCTTTCGATTGAACGCTGTTTTGATCGGAGATGGACCGTGATAGGCCCAGATGATCTCATTGATAAAAACCCCCTCCGAACCCAGCAGTTCATCAAGAATCAAACGAGCGTAAGCGTCTGCATGCCAATCCAAGTGGAGATATAACGTCCCATTTGGTGAAAGCAAACGAACCATTAACGCAAGCCGTTCGTACAAAAACTGCAAATATGAATCAAGATCAGGCCAGGCATCGTGATACCCCTCGGCCAGTTTCCATTTTGAGGGTTTGCGCGAATCTTCGCCGCGGCCAATACGCGCGGAAAATTTTCGGTTTGTGAAAAACGGAGGATCGGCGTAGATCAGGTCAATACGGCCTTCGTATTCGGGGAGAAGCGCCGCCATAATGGAGAGGTTATCCCCCAAAATGACTCGTCCATCGGGACGGGCTTTGGGATAGCCGTTTCCTTTCGGGTAGAGAATGGCATCTTGAATTAGAGAAGCAGGCGCAGGCGCGGCGAGATGCTTTCCCTTCCAGCTAAGAATAGGCATAGGGGTTGTCAGATCTTTGGGGTGAGATTAAGGATGAGGGCAGGAAATCCACAAAAGAATTAATAATGGATTTCCACTTTTGTGCCGCGTCCGCGATGATTGGAGACCGCATCGGGGCTGTGATCTGGCTGTACCCAGCGGAAGATCCAGTTGGCTTCATTGGTGCGCATGTTGATACAACCGTGGCTCATCTCCTGGCCAAAGTTCTCGTGCCAGTAGGTTCCATGAAAAGCATGGCCGACAGGAGTGAAAAACGTCGACCAGGGAATGCCCGGCAGCACATATCCGCTTTCGTCGGTGGTTACATCGCCGCCTTTTCCAATGCTGAAGTAGCTGTAACCCATGTGCTTGGCTGGGACCTTATCCAAAACGGTGAATTTGCCGTTCGGTGTTGTCGTGGAAATCCCCTTCTCACCACCCAAGCCGCCGCCGCGAATGCCCGAGGAAATGTTCGTCTGAAAAACGGACTTTCCATATTCATAGGCAACCAGTGTTTGCGTTGTGAGATTTACTTCGATCAATTTATCATCGTAAGGAACTTCAGGTGTGATCGGTTCAAAGTAGCTGGTTGGCAAAACACGCAAATGGATGGCGGGCACATAATATGGCACATTCGAATCCAACTCATCATAAATGCGATACCATGCGCCTGTGTAATCGGCCATCTTGGGGCCTTCCGTCACCCCATCCACCCAGTGTACCGAACCATAATAGATCGGGGGAGTAAGAGCCTCCCAACCTCGTGCTTTTGTGAAGCGATACGGAGTAGTATAGGGAACCGTGGATTCAGTAAGAAGTCTTTTTCCTTCAGGGATGCTGGATACAGGAGTTTGATAAATGGTCTTCACGCGGTGCAGACGCCCGCGATGCAAATAACCACCCCACACGCGATACCAGACGGGGTTATGTTTTGGTTCTTCGGCTTTCACTTCTTCGTACACATGCACAAGGTCATCGCGATACCAAGTTTGATAAATTCGGCTTTCATCCTTCGGGTCGGAACGCACAGGCATTTGGTCGGTGGCGATACGCACCACGAACCCATCGTCAAAATCGGTCAACCCAGGCAGGAAGGGCGAAAACGCCAGCCCACCCAGGGTAAGCCCGCCAAGTTTTAAGAAGTCGCGTCGGGAAAATTGTGATTTCATAAAGAAAATTGTACACCAAAAAGTTTAGGATTTACTGAGAATTCCATGGGAGTGAGCAAATCAGCGAAGCAACAATTCAGCGGTCCAACAGGGTAATACAAAAAAACTGCCCTGCGCATTTGCGGAGGGCAGCCTCAGTATTCAGTTTTTAGGCTTCAACAGTCTCGACAATCATGCCTTTGAGCAGGATCTCCAGCGCCATTGAGTGACCGCAGCGCTTATGGGTAATGAAAAATTCGCAGTCGCAATTAAAAACACCTTTATTGTAACTAACATGGTGCTCACTATTATCGCCGTGGAAATTAAGGTCAAATTGATTAAAGAGGAAGCGGTGTCGGTCCTCTGCGTAACGTTTTGCCTTTTCTACTTTTCCAATCAGTCCAGAATCCATTGTATGTATCTCCTTTTTTGGGGATTATAAAAAAACACACGCGGGGATATCCGCGTGTGTTTAATCAACTTGCCTGAGTATTTCCGTGAAATAAGCGCATATGGGCGTTACCTCGATGTGATGAGTATAGTACTTTTCAAAATGCAAGTCAATAACAAATATCCGATTGTCATGGATTCGTATGGTATTTGTAGGGTTTGAGACTTTCACAATAAATTGACTACACGCAAACCAGTGCCCGATTCAGGCTTAGCCGATAATTGCTTCTACATTAATAATGAGTTCCCTCCTATACAAACTCTGATCGCCATCATGAAACCAAAAAAGGAGGTCTCATGAGAGTTTCATGAGACCTCCTTTCAGTTACTTCTACTTCTTTTTTGTCGCCGCAGAATTTGAGCTTTTTTTCCTGACAGGCTTCTTTGCCTTTGTAGAGACAGTTGGCTTTTGAGCTTCCACTTCCTTCTTGGACTTCTTTGCAATCGGCTTTGTCTTTTTCACAACCTTCGCCTTGGCAGGGACAGCCTTCTTGGTTTTTACCGCAGGCTTTGCATTAGGTTTCTTCGTTTTGGGCTCAGCCTTCTTGACGGCGGTCTTTTTTACAATTGCTTTCTTTTTGGCAGGAACCTTCTTCGCCTTGGCTAAACTCACTTCTTTCTTCTTTCTTCTTACTTTCTTGACTGACGCCTCCACAACTGGAGTCTCTTCTTTGGCAGCAAACATTTCCTTCCACTTATCCTGCATGGATGGGACGCCTGCGCCGTTCAGTTGATCGCAAATGGCCTGCCATTCGCTGTCGCCGACAAAGCGGAAATCCACGAAGGCGTGGCATTGATAGGCGCCGAGTTCGATGTACATACCTTTTTCCCAAATCTCCTTGCAGGAACGGATGTATTCGAGTTGGGAAGAATAATCTTTGAAAATAACGTGCCCCACGCGCGGCAGGCTGAGTCCTTCGGCAAGATTCTTGCGGACGGTTCTACCCGAGGATTTATCAATGTATGCGGCGGAGGTTTTGATCCAGCCGCTGGTGTTGGCGAAACGGTTGTGATAAACGATGAGTCCGCGTTCGTCGTTGTGGCGGTTGGAGTATGCGAATACATCTTCGTTCACATTGCCGCTTGAGGTGTAAAAGTCAAAGAGCAGAAACTTCTCCACGTCAGCGAACAGGTGTCGGCGGTGAAGAAGCGGGAAGATCCGCCATTCATGACCACGAATGAGGCCATCATCAGCAGTTTCATCCAGTTTGGCGCGGCGATATTCCATGCCATATTTTTCAGCAAAGCCTTCCACCTGTCCATGTCCGAACATGGGCAAACCAGGCAGCGTGGAGAGAACCGTGCAAATGCCGAAATATTTATCACCGCTGCCGAATTGCTCAACGGCGGTCTTTTCGTCAGGATTGTTCATGAAGTTGACATAGCGCTTGAGGATCTGCGGATCGAATTCAAGCGTGTTCTTGATGGCAAGGCGATACTTGGCATTGTCTTCATCACGCAGCATGTGCATGAACGCAGAGTTGTAAACGCGGTGCATACCAAGCGTGCGCACAAAATACCCCTCCATCAACCAGAAAGCCTCTGCAAGCAAAAGCGTGTCGGGAACTTCAGCAGCGACGCGATCTACAACCTCACGCCAAAACTCTTCTGGGACTTTATCCTCAAATTCAGATTTGGTCATGCCATATTGCGAGCGTGATGGAATCGCGCCACCCGCGCCAGGTTCGGGAAACCATAATCGTTGAACGTGCTTCTTGGCGAGAGTCATCGCCGCATCAAAGCGGATGACGGGAAAATTGCGCGCCACATGCAAAATGACCTGAATGACCGCTTCGCGCACAACGGGATTGGTGTAATCCAATTGTGCTGTGTCATTCCATGGGAAGGATGTGCCGTCGTTACCATGATAGATATAACGCAGATCGCCATTTTGCAGGTCGCGGCGCTGAAAGACAACAGAGGCATCGGTCTTGTCGTAGTAATGGTCTTCGAGATAAATGCCAACCCGCAGATCATCGGAAAGATTTTCCGAGCGGAATGAATAAGATGGATATGGGGAGTTCGGGGTGGACAAGAACCAATCAGGATGCTCTACTACCCAGGTTGAGTCGATGCCCATGTGATTGGGAACCATGTCAGCAGAGAGTCGAATGCCGCGCGCCCATGCACGGGAACGAAGATTGTTCAACGCGTTCCAGCCGCCAAGATCACTGGCGATGTCATAGGAGTGGAGCGAATATGCCGAAGCAACCGCATCTGCCTGCCCCATGCGTTGTTTGATAAGCTGTGAAGCGCGGCTGCGTTCCCACAGACCAATGAGCCACAAGCCGGTAAATCCACGTGAAGCGAGCAAGTCCAACTCTTCGTCGGGGATCTGGTCGAGGGTGACGATTTCACGCTGATATTTTTTGGAAAGCTGGCTGAGCCAAACATAGGAATTCTTTGCGAGTAAAACGAGACGCGGCATCCACTCTTTGTCCGGGCTGTAGCGTTCGTATTCAGCGTATTCGCTGCCGCCAAAGCTCGGCACATAAGTCTCAACTTTTTGAGAAGAATCGATCTGTTTGGTTTGCAGGCGGATGGTCTCTTCGCGGAGAAAATCCATGCCACGCAGTAATTTTGAGGAGAATGACTCGCCAAGCAAATGTCCCCACTTTTGAACGATAAATCGCAGCTGGCCTTCGAGCGAATCAGGAGAGGCTTTGATGGGTGCGGTCAGCAGTTCATTGAGGGTTTCGCCCAACGCAAATTCCCCATTCCCGAACCCCGGCTGGCGGGCAAAGAAATCAAGCAACAATTGCACCAGTTCTTTGTAAGCCGAACCGGCCATCACCGATTCGTCGATCAGGGCCTTATAGCGGGTCAGGGCCGGATTGTTATTGGAATTATTGATCAGCAACATTTCTTCGACAGCGGCGGCACGTACACCATGACCGAAATCGCCGAAGTTCGGAAGTTTCGTAGCGAGATATACGCCTGCGGTTGTCTGTCCGAGGAAGACGGACATGGGCGGAAATTCCTCGATGAATTTGCCGAGAGTCAGGTCATATTTTGAACCGAGGTTGGACTGCAACACCCCCATGGCGCGCCCCATGACGCCGGTGTATCTACTGAAATAATGTTTGAGGATGATGTGGTAGGCCTCATCCAGCAGGAAAAATGCATATAGGTCAGAACCAGGTACCGGGTCAGTACGAGGCGCTGACATTTGTGCGGCAAAGGCTCGGGCGGCGGCGAGATCCGCGAAGGTTACGTGTCCGTCCGGGCGAAAGAAATCCACAGAAAAATTGTATTTAAGACGGGATGCGCGGGAGATTAGCATAACAACAATGATAACCGATTAACGAATTTTTTCGGGTAAAATCCCTCCCTGCAAGCATGAATACATCACCCACATTATTCGTTTTATTGCTCCTTTTGGGAGCCTTATATCTTCCCATTATTTTCTTTGCCATGCAGCGGCGAGACGATGGTCATGGCGCATCCATATGGCTGGCGGCCTCCTTTGCCTTGATCGCAATGGTCTTGAATGTAGCCGAAGCGATCGAAGCCTCAAAAGGCAGCGCACTGCCATTTCAGGAAATCCAGATCTATGTAGCATTCACGCTCATAACAATACTGATGCTGGCCTTCCAAACATTCATGAAGCATGAAAATTGGTGGATCTGGGTCGGTGTGTGGATCCTCTGGATGCTTGGGCTTGCGCTGATATTGACCAACGCGCTCAAACTTCCCGATGTGCTTTGGTCCAATGGCACACTGACATTACAGCGTGAACGGCTCGGGCCAGCGTGGGCGATCTTGGGCTGGCTCATTATTTCGATCTCGCTGGTGCTTGCCATTTCAAACGAAAACAAACAAGCGCGCCAGCAGTTGTTCCGTAATCGCTTGAACTATTGGTGGCCGACCGTTTTTCTGTTGTTCATCAACGATGTATTGCTTTTCTCCAACACATTCATCGCAGGCCAGCCTTTGCGTTTGATGGCCGCGGTTTTGATGGCCTATGTCATCGGCACGCACAACGTCCCCGACTTGAAACAAATCTTTCGACGCCTCCTCGCTTACGCCTTGATCTCAATCGTCATCGTCGGTGTTTATGCGGCGGGGTATTTACTACTGCAGGCCGTTTTCGGGACATCGAAAAACTTCAATCCACTGCTCGCAGGTGCTTTTATCGCATTGCTGCTTACTTTGATGTTCGCTCCGATGCTCAATCTGGTTTCGCGCGCGGTCAATAATTGGGTAAAGGGCGATCAATATAACCCCAGTCACACCATCCATAAATACAGTGAAAGCATCAGCAACATCTTGGACATGGACCGCCTTGCGAGCATCGCAGTCGGCATCATTCTTGAAGCCATGCAGATCGAGCGCGGATTTCTATTCCTGGTGGATTCAGACCGCGAAGCAGACGGACATAAAACCTACAGGCTTCGCTCGGCGCGCAGTCCCGAAGAACGACAAATGATCGCCGTGGAATTGGATGAGAACGGGATCATTGCTTCGTATTTCATTCGGGAACAAAAACCGCTTCTTCAATATGACCTTGACCTGCTCCCGGTATTTCGGTCTGCTTCGCCCTTTGAGCGGGATTGGTTCAACCAGCTTCACACCGAAGTGTACATTCCCATCTTTGCAAAAAAACAATGGATCGGCCTGCTCGCATTTGGTCCAAAACTCAGCCGCAACCGCTACACCAATGAAGACCTCGTCACCCTGGGTTCACACGCGAATCAAACTGCTGTCGCGTTGGAAAACGCAAGGCTGGTGGACAACCTCATGCGTCTGAACAACGAACTGCGTCAGGCTCGGCGCGCACTGGAAAAGAACAATCGCGACCTCGAACGTATCGATCAGGCAAAATCCGACTTCATCAGCATTGCTTCGCATGAATTACGTACACCATTGACCGTAATCAAAGGCTACACAGAAATGCTGTTGGAAGATACCAACCTCGACCCGAACTTCAAGCAGATCATGAACAGCATCCACGATGGCACCATCCGTCTGCACGAAGTCATGGACTCGATGTTCGACATCGCCCAGATCGATGCGCGCTCCCTCAAGCCGCACATCCAACCCGTTGAGCTTGGGCATTTGATCCAGGAAATCTGTATTGAGCAGGCCTCTTCGATCAAGGAGCGAAAACAATCGCTCACCATTGACCTGCCCAACCTCCCGCATGTCAAATCTGACCCCAATTTGCTGCGAAAGTTATTCCATCACCTGATCCGCAACGCGGTCAAATTCACGCCCAATAATGGAAAGATCACCGTCACCGGGCACAGCATCCCCGCGATCATTGACCTGCCCAACGGCGGTCTCGAGATCGTCATCGCCGACACAGGCGTCGGTGTAGACCCGAATTTCCGCGAGATCATCTTCACAAAATTCTATCAACCCGGTGAACTGGGCAAGCACTCTACCAGCAAGACCCGCTTCAAAGGCAGCGGTGCAGGCCTGGGGTTGGCGCTTGCAAAAGGAATTGTCGAAGCGCACGGCGGGCGAATTTACGTGGAAAGCCCGGGCTATGACGAAATCAACTTTCCCGGCAGTCAATTCCATGTCATTCTGCCATTGAGCAAGCTCGAAGACGGGGAAGAACAAAAGACAAGTTCACCAGTAAAATTCCAGGTGTAACCGACAAAAATGGCCGCGACGAAGCTCGCCCGGCCATTTTTTATCTACCCCACCGATCGCAACTTAAATATGAAACAGAAAGTAATTCCAAGGGCGAAAAATAGTTGTCCGTGCTATACTTGGAAAAAATCCTCTACCTCGAGATCCCATGTCTGGAAAAACACATCAAGAATTACTGCAGAAGTATGCTGAAGCGATCGTAAAAGTAGGCCTGAACATACGCGCAGGTCAACGCCTGATCATCACTCTTGCCGCCACACGCGGCGTCCCATATCAATTTGCTCCGCTGGTTCGTGAAGTTGCCAAGGCCGCATACGCGGTCGGTGCAAAGTATGTGGAAGTGCTTTGGAGTGATGAAGAAATGATGCGCCTGCGTGTTCAAAATGCGCCGCGCGATTCCTTCGATGAATATCCAACCTGGCAGGTGGACGCGGTCATGAAAATGATCGAAAATGGAGATGCCCTGCTTTCCATCAACGGCTCGAACCCAGACCTGCTCGGCGGTCTTGACCCTGAAATCGTCGGGGCCATGCAAAAGACCCATTTAAATCACTACAGCAGGGTCGGTGAAAGAGTCACCACGAATGCCGTCAACTGGTGTGTGGTGGCCGCAGCTGGTGAAGAATGGGCAAAGAAAATTTTCCCGGATCTTGAACCAGAAAAAGCCCAGCAAAAATTATGGGATGCGATTTTCGAAACCACACGCATCGACCAACCCGATCCCATTGCCGCCTGGGAAGCTCATATCGTCAATCTTCGCAAACGCGGAAAATATATGCAGGCAAAACAATACACCGGCTTGCATTACTCCGCGCCCGGCACAGATTTCACTCTTGGTCTTCCAAATGGACATCAATGGATCAGCGCACAATCCATGGCACAAAATGGCGTGATCTTCACAGCCAACATGCCCACTGAGGAAGTGTTTACCCTTCCCGATAGAAACCGCGCCGATGGCATTGTGACATCCACCTTCCCGCTAAGCTACGGCGGCACATTGATCGAAGATTTTCAAGTGACCTTTGAAAACGGACGCATCGTCAAGGTCAATGCAAAGAAAGGCGAAGCCGCCCTGCAAAGACTGGTGGATACAGATGAAGGATCGCATCGACTCGGCGAAGTGGCACTCGTTCCTGCCAGTTCCCCCATCGCAAAACGCGGACACCTTTTCTACAACACACTCTACGACGAAAATGCATCCTGTCACATTGCGATCGGAAGAGCCTACCGCTTCACACTTACGGGTGGAGCGGAGTTGAATGACGAGGAATTTGTCAGCGCCGGTGGAAACGTCAGCCTCAACCATGTCGACTTCATGATCGGTTCCCCGAAAATGGACATCGACGGAATCAAAAAGGACGGGTCGCGCGAACCTGTCATGCGTCAGGGCGAATGGGCGTTCGAAGCATAAATCAAAACTCCTGCCGAATTTCATTCGGCGGGAGTTTTTTATCTCAATAATTAAAGGTGAATCATGAACAAACAGGAATTCGACCGACTCCTCGAAAAATACGCCGATGTCGTCGTCAAGGTCGGCCTGAATCTGCGAAGTGACCAGAGCCTGTCCATTCGGGGAATTATCGAAGACGCGCCATTCATCCGAAAGGTCGCCGAAAGTGCATACAAAGCCGGCGCAAGATACGTGGATGTTCTTTGGGACGATGAAAACATCAAACGCATCCGCTTGCAATATGCCGACCCTGAAACGCTGACCAGCCTGCCCGAATGGCTGCTCCACCGCTACGAAGAATATTACAAGCGCGGTGATGCCGAACTCGCCTTTCACTCACTTAACCCAGATCTGTACAACGGCATCGACTCAGACCGCATCGCCATCACCAGAAAAACATTGTCGCAAAAAATCGGCGAGCCTCTTCGCAAATACAGCAACCACTCCAACTGGTGCGTCGTGTCCACGGCAACCCCTGCTTGGGCCAAAAAGGTATTTCCCGATCTTCCCGTAGAGGAAGCTCAAGAAAAGTTATGGGAAGCGATCTTTAGCGCCTGCCGCATTAACACCCCAGATCCGGTACAAGCGTGGAAAGAACACATCCAAAAGCTGGACAAATACAAGGATTACCTTAATCACAAAAAATATACCAGCCTGCGCTATAAAGCACCCGGCACCGACCTGACCATCGGCCTGCCAGAGGATCACGTTTGGGGAGGTGCGCAGGAATCCTTCACCAATGGGATTACCGGCACGGTGAATCTTCCCACCGAGGAAGTCTTCACCCTGCCGCACAAAGACAGGGTCGATGGCATTGTCACCGCCACCCTTCCATTGAATAATCAAGGCGTCTTGATGGAGGAATTCAGCATCCGTTTCGAAAACGGACGCGCGGTTAATTCCTCCGCGAAAAAAGGCGAAACCGATCTCCGCAAACTCATCGAAACGGATGAAAACGCAGGCCGCCTCGGCGAAGTGGCTCTCGTCCCCAATAGTTCACCCATCAGCCAGAGCGGAATCCTTTTCTACAATACCCTCTTCGATGAAAATGCGTCGTCCCACCTTGCGTTGGGCAACGCCTACAAAACATCGATGCAAGGCGGAGCAGATATGACCGATGATGAATTCACATCGCGCGGCGGAAACAAGAGTCTGATCCACGTGGACTTCATGATCGGGTCTGCGGAGATGGATATCGACGGAATCAAACAGGACGGTTCGCGCGAACCTGTCATGCGAAAAGGCGAATGGGCATTCAACGTATAAGTGAAGCCATACTGAACAGCAACCCCTAACTCAATCCACATTGGAGGATTTATGAATAACGCTGAATTTCAGAAGTCTCTTGAAAAATATGCCGACGTGATCGTTAAGATCGGCGTCAACCTGCGCGCAGGCCAGCGCCTGTTCATTGCCGCGGGCATCACAGATTATCCGCTGGTACGCGCCATAACGAAAAGCGCTTACACAAACGGAGCAAAACTCGTCCACGTATTTTATGGCGACGACGAGGTGCATCACACCCGCATGAAGATGAGTTCCCGCGAGAATCTCACTGACGTGCCTTCGTGGATCGTCCCAGCCTACACAAGTATTATCAAGGATGGAGATGCCTACATCGGTATCACCTCTGAAAACCCAGACCTGCTTGCAGATGTGGACCCCGAAGCCATCGCCATCTATCGCAAGACAATGGGCACAAAAATGCGCAAGCCGATGCAAGCCATCATGCGCGATGCCATCAACTGGTGCGTGATCTCCTACCCCGCAGCAGATTGGGCGAAGAAAGTCTTCCCAAAAATGTCCACTGAAAAGGCACAGGAAAAATTATGGGAAGCCATTTTCCAAACCTGTCGCGTGGATCAACGCGATCCTGTCGCCGCCTGGGAAAAACATATAAAGGAATTAACTGCCAGAAGCACTTACCTAAACAAGAAGCGCTACACAGCCCTGCATTACAAAGCTCCCGGTACCGACCTCACCGTTGGCCTGCCCAGCCAGCATCTATGGATCGCCGCTCAAAGTAAAGCCGAAAATGGGATTAGTTTCACAGCCAACCTGCCCACCGAAGAAGTGTTCACCATGCCCCACAAAGGCAAGGTTGACGGCGTAGTCAGTGCATCTCGTCCGCTGGTTGTTTCGGGTAAGACAGTGGAAGACTTCGCGCTTACATTCGAAAAAGGCAAGGTTGTGAAGGTCACCGCCAAAAAGAATGGGGAGACTCTGCAGAAGTTGATCGAAACCGACGAAGGCGGATCACACCTCGGGGAAGTTGCTCTGGTCCCGAATAGCTCACCCATCAGCCGACGCGGACATCTCTTCTACAACACCCTCTTCGATGAAAATGCCGCCAGCCACATCGCACTCGGGGCCGCCTATCGTTTTACGATGAAAGGCGGAGGTAAACTGACTGAAGCCGAATTCCAAAAGCGCGGCGGCAATCACAGCATCATCCACACCGATTTCATGATCGGCTCAAAAGACATGGACATTGACGGCATTCTTGCAAATGGAAAACGCGAACCCATTATGCGAAAAGGCGAATGGGCGTTCAAGATCTAGAGAAAAATATTTATGCAAATCAAGCCCGATGGCCGCAACCATCGGGCTTTTTTATCGGCGTTATAATAAAGACATGCCAGCCAAATCTTCTCAAAAAGCATCCCCGCTATCAAAAGATTCAATGGACATTCTGATCGCAGAATACAACTACATTGCAGAAACAGCGGCACAGTCCAATGAAGACCGCGCCCGGGTTTCATCCTTTTATCTCGTGGCAGTCGGTTCTCTTGTGGCGGCGTTGCTTAGCACACAATTCGTCAGCAATATTCTCGATAAAGGTTTGATCAACATCCTTTTCAGTATTCTATTTCTATTGCTCACCCTGCTGGGCACGACTACCATCCTGCAATTGACCCGCCTAAGAGTGGCCTGGTTTGAATCTCTGATCGCCATGGATAGGATCAAGGAATTCATGATCGCCAGAGATAAATCACTGGCGCAGGCCTTCAAATGGCGTATTCAAAGCGCGCCCGATCTTTACAAGCCAAACAGCGTTTCATATTTACAGACTGTGGAAGTGGCCATCTTGAGCGCATTGACCTTTGGAACGGGTGTCTTTTTCTTTCAGAAGGGAATTCAATATAACTGCGCTCTGTGCAACTGGGCCTACTCCGTTTCGCTGGGGCTGCTCGCCTTCTTCCTGCAGCTATGGGTATACAAAAGGCAATTAAAGCTCGAAAAAATACGCCTGCAAAAGGAATTGGACAAACACCATGACTCGTAACTATCTCGGCCAGCCGCCCACCGCATTTCAAAGAAGGCCGCATTTGACGCGCGATGATGAATGGATCGGCGCCCTCCTTAAAGTAGCGCAGGTTGGACATATTGCGTCGTCTTACGACAACCAGCCTTTCATCAACCCGACCACGTTCTGGTTCGATGAAGAAAACCATCAGATCGTCTTCCACTCGAATATTGCGGGGCGAGTGCGCTCGAATATTGAAGCCAACCCAAAGGTATGTTTGGAAGTAAGCGAGTTGGGAAAACTGCTACCGTCGAATGTTGCGCTTGAGTTCTCGCTCCAATATCGCAGCGCAGTTGTCTTTGGCGAGGCGCGCCTTATCAGCGACCCGAGCGAGGCAAAGCAACTGTTATACGGCCTCATCAGCAAATATTTTCCAAAGATGACCGCGGGAAAGGAATACCGCGAGATCACCGATAAGGAATTACGAGCTACATCCATCTACGCGATCGAGATCGAATCGTGGAGCGGGAAAGAAAACTGGGAAGCGCGCGCCGACCAATCAGATGAATGGCCTGCGCTGGACGAGAAATGGTTTGAATGATCTTTTACAAAGGAGAGCAAAATGCCTGATAGTTTTCGCACTGAAGAATTCAAAGTAGAAGGCGAGAAATTGATCGCCAAGATAAAAGAGTTGATTCACGAAGGAAATATCCGCAAGATCATCATCAAGGACAAGGAGGGAAAGACCGTGATGGAGATTCCCATGACCTTTGGGATCGTCGGGGTATTACTGGCCCCGCAACTGGCCGCCATCGGAGCGGTTGCAGCACTCCTGACCGAGGCCACGATCGTGGTGGAAAAGAACGAATAACCGAGGTTGGAAATGACCATTTTCAAAGCCATCTTTTGGATCGCCATCATCGCTGAAATGGTGATCCGCGCCCCGATCAGCAAAAAACAACGCAAAGAGGCGAAGTCAGAACAAAGGGTTTCCACACAGGAAAAGACCTTGCTTGGCGTTCTGTTTCTCGGAATGTTCTTCGTCCCATTGATCTATTCGACAACCAGTTGGCTCGATTTTGCAAATTACTCCCTGCCCGCCTGGGCAGGCTGGCTGGGTACGGCCTTAATGGTCTGCGCGCTTGTCATCTTCTGGCGCGCTCACGCAGATTTAGGGTTGAATTGGTCGCCGTCGCTGGAGATCCGCAAGGAGCATACGCTCATCAAAAATGGGATCTTCGGTTATATCCGCCACCCGATGTATGCCTCGCAGTGGGTTTGGGTCATTGCCCAGCCGTTGCTTCTGCAAAACTGGATTGCCGGGTTTCTCAATCTGCTGATTTTCATTCCATTCTATATTCTGCGGGTCCGCGCTGAAGAGCAGATGATGCTGGATACCTTTGGCGATGAATACCGCAAATACATAGCCGAAACTGGGGCAATCCTTCCGAAGGGCAAATGACCATGAACAGGGATTTTCAAACTGCAAACAACGCATCGCGCGAAAAAATGCGCAAACTCATCGAAGGCATGAGTGACGAAGAACTTGCTCTGCCTGCCGTTGCTGGCTGGACAGTCGCAGCAACGTTTGCACATGTGGCGTTCTGGGATTTTCGAATCCTGTATCTGTTGAATCATTGGCAGGAAAACGAGATCGCCCCTTCACCTTATGATGTGGATGCGATCAACGAAGCGCAAAAACCGATATGTCTGGCGCTTCCTCCCCGCGTTGCGGCAGAACTCGCCCTGCAGGCTGCGCTGGAAATTGACAGTGAAATCGAAGCAGCCTCAGACGAATTGGTGAAAAAGATACAGGATGCCAATGTCCAGTTCAAGTTCGAGCGCAATGGGCATCGCGAATATCACATCAAGGAAATTGAGCAGGTATTGGCAAATCACAGGGCAAAGTAAACGCCCACTGACTTGAGGTTTTTGCAGATTCTCCCTCCGGGGAGAATCTGTTCGTTTAACGGGAGCAGGTTTCAGGGCGGTTTGAAACGATGGACTTCCTTCATAAAAGATAATGACATCCGTCCATGTCCAAAAACAGGGGTCTCTGAAATAATAAGGTCAGCCATAACATTTTTGAGAGGCCAGCCTTATGACCATCCAGTATTTAAGCGAAAGCACGGAGATGTATTTGAAAGCGATGCTTGAATTAAGCGACCGTGACAAGGTGGCTGTGGGTCGTTTGGCTGAGCGGTTGAGTGTAACGCCTGTCTCGGCAAATGAAATGGTGCGCAGGCTGAGCGAGCAGGGCTTGATGGCACACACACCCTACAAAGGTGTGGCATTGACCACGAAAGGGACGCAAGGCGGCCTGCAATGTGGTGCGGCGGCAGCGTTTGTGGGAATGTTTTTTATACGAGCATTTGAAGATCGAATGGACAAAAATTTATGAACTCGCCTGTTCTCTTGAACATGCCACCGCCCCCGAAGTGACCGAGGCGTTGGCTGTTTTTTTGGGAAATCCCAAAACATGCCCGCGCGGTAATCCGATCCCTGCAACGGATGGTTCGTTCACACCACTGGAAGGCGTGCCGCTCAGCACAATACAAACAGGCAAAACCGTCGATGTGCTGGCAGTGAACGCCACCGCAACCGATGTGCTGAAATATTTATACGAGCGCGATATTCTCCCGGGGCGCAAGTTGAAACTTGTGGAAGCCGCTCCACTTCAAGGTCCGCTCACTTTGCAAGTGAATGGAAAAGAAGTGGCCCTGGGGCTGGCAATGGCGGAATTCATTGTCGTGAAAGTAAGTTAGCAAAAAGTCCTTTTCAGAACAATCAATAAAATAAACAAGGAAACAAAGCAATGCCCGATTCGATCCAACTGCATTTACTACAACCCGGCCAAAGGGCAACCATTCTACGCATCAACGGGGCAGGCTCTTTGCGCCGCCGTTTCATTGAAATGGGAATCGTCAAAGGGGAAACGATCCTGATCGAACGCAACGCACCGCTGGGCGACCCGGTGGAGTACTTCATCAAAGGCTATCATCTGGCGCTTCGCAGGGAGGAAGCCGCACAAATCGAAGTCAGCTTGAATGGAGACAGCTAATGGCAGACCTCACCATTGCACTGGCTGGGAATCCCAACGCAGGCAAGACCACCATCTTCAACCTGCTGACGGGATTACATCAACACACGGGGAATTGGCCTGGAAAAACCGTTGAAAAAAAAGAGGGCGAGATCGAACACGGCGATATGACCATCAATATTGTTGACCTGCCTGGCACATACAGCCTCACCGCCTATTCCCCTGAAGAGATCATCGCCCGCGATTTCATTATTCAGGAAAAACCCGACGTGGTCATCAACGTGATCGATGCCACCAATCTTGAACGCAATCTGTATCTCACTGTGCAATTGCTCGAACTCGATGTGCCCGTGGTGCTGGCGCTGAATATGACCGACGCTCTGAACAAAGGCGGTTCAAAGATCAACGTCGAAAATCTCTCACAATTTCTGGGCAACATTCCGATCATATTCACGGCAGCAAACAAAGGCAGGGGAATTTCCGATCTCATCGGCAAAGCCATTCAGGCTGCGCACAAAAATTAAAGAGGCATCATGTCCAACCTATCATCGCAGCATCTCTTTCAACTTGATTATGGCGAAAAGATCGAACACGAGATCGAAAACGTGCTCGCAGCTTTCGAGAAAATGAAATTCGATACAGGCCAATACTCCAAACGCTGGCTGGCCATCAAGTTGCTGGAAAAAGATGAAGATATTCTCGAACGGATCCAAACCATAAAGGGCGGCACTGAAGTCATTGCATTCGCAGCGGATCGGGCACAGCAAATCGAATCCATGCTTGGCGATGACATGGATCTGCTCACCGCCGACCGCCGCTACGGTTTCATCAACGGAATCGTCCGCAAATCGCTGCAACGTCCGCTCATCGACCGCATCACCCTCACCGACCGCATCGACGATATCGTCACACACAAATGGCTCGGCCTGCCTTTCTTCTTCACCATCATGTATGTGATGTTTCGATTGGTGATCGACGTATCGTCCCCGTTTTTGGATTGGACCGACGCTGTTATCAATGGTCCGATCGCCCATCTCTTCTCGTTCCTGCTGGACCTTTTGCAGGCTCCCGCGTGGATGCATTCGCTTGTCATTGACGGGATCGTGGCAGGCGTGGGCGGCGTGCTGGTCTTTGTCCCCGGGTTGTTGATCCTGTATTTTTTTCTCGCACTGCTGGAAGACTCGGGCTACATGTCGCGTGCCGCTTTTGTGATGGACCGTTTCATGCGCGTCGTGGGCCTGCATGGCAAATCCTTCATCCCAATGATCCTGGGCTTCGGATGCGCCGTCCCTGCGGTATATGCCACTCGGACCATTGCCAGCCGTCGGGATAGGATTTTGACCGCGCTCCTCGTCCCATTGATGTCGTGCTCGGCACGCCTCCCTGTCTACGTTGTATTTGGTCTGGCGTTCTTCGGCAGCCACGCAGGGACAGTGATCTGGGCCATGTATGCGCTGGGCATTCTTGTTGCGATGTTGGCGGGAATGGTCTTTACGAAAACCCTGCTCAAGCCCGATTCTACATCCGCGTTTGTGCTTGAACTGCCTCCCTACCGCCAACCCGCACTCAAGAGCGTTCTCATTCATATGTGGGAAAACACACGCGAGTTCATCCGCAAGGCGGGCACGGTTATCTTTGCCGCTTCGGTCATCATGTGGCTGTTGTTGAATCTGCCGTGGGGCGTGACCAATCAACGCGATTCGTATTTTGGAAAGGTCAGCGGTGTGATCTCCCCCATCTTTGCGCCGCTCGGTTTTGGAAATTGGCAAACCAGCGGCGCACTGGTGACAGGTTTCATTGCAAAAGAGATCGTCGTTAGCACGATGAGTTTGATCTACACAGGCAACGAATCAGCGACACCCACGGAACCCACTACATTCAGCGAAGACATGATCGAAATTGGCTATGGTTTTGTAGATGCATCCATCAACTCGGGAAAAATCTTGGTCAGCATTCTCCCCGGCGTAAACCTGATTCCCGAAAACGAACAAGCAGAAGACACCGCCTTGAGCGTAGCTTTACAAGGAGAGTTCACCCCCTTGAGCGCAACTGCATTGCTGGTATTCGTACTGCTCTACGTCCCGTGCGTAGCAACCTTGGGCGCGATCAAACATGAATTTGGAAACTCATGGGCAGTCACATCTGCAGTGTATCAAACAGCCATTGCCTGGGTCGCCGCCTTCCTTGTTTATCAAGGCGGGAAACTGCTGGGGTTTGGATAAGGCCGTGCTCAATCAACTTCTGAAACTACTTGAAAACAAGGAAAACGGTTTGAGTCTCTCGGAAATCAGCCGCAGCTTGCAAGCACAACCATCCGCTGTGATTGCAATGCTTAACCTGCTCGTGCAAAAGGGAAAACTACTGGAAATCGGCCCCGACGGCGGGCATTGCGCCACCTGTGGAGTCGTATCCGACTGCAATTTACTTGCAGCAAGAGGGAAGAGATACCTTATTAATAGCTGATCAATGCCCCATCACAAATGGAATGTCAATTCTTTTTCAAGATTGCAATTCTGTTGGTTTTATTTAGGAGCGATATCACATCGATTACTCGTTGGTATAATTCAATGAATTCAATATTTGGGAGAACGCAAAGAATACAGTCATCTCAAATCTGTCTGCGGGGAACACAATGATGAAATATGTGGGAAGGGGGGCAGACAAATTAACTTGTGTGTATTCCATACAAGTTTTCCCGAACACACAACTCCAAATAGGACAATCCAGGTGAACTAGGAGGAAAATATGGCGGCAGGCAGTTCGACAAAAGGTGTCATGACGATTCACGTTCCCAGCCAACCCGCGCGGCAGGTTGAGTTAACTCGCACGTCCTACAATATCGGACGACAAGAGGATAACGACATTGTTATTGCCACCGAAGTTGTATCGCGCCAGCATGCGTTATTGGAATTTAATGGCCTGGATTGGATCATTACAGATCTACAAAGCAAAAACGGTACCTACATAAACGGCTCAAAGGTGGATAAATTTACCCTGAGCGATGGCATTTCTTTGCAAATGGGCAGGAATCCAAAAACCGCGATCACAATCACCTTTCAACTGGCTCCCCAGTCAGCGATATCAGCTTCCCCGTCAGCGATGGATACTGCCATAGAACCGCGCGAACCCACCACAGGTCTGGTAAAGATGCGCTCCCTGCCGTCTTCCAACAAAAATCATCAGATCATTGGCCGCGATCCTGAAGCAGATATCAATTTGCCATCCCCCTCTGTTTCGCGCAGACATGCCGCATTGCAAGCATCCCAGCCTGAATGGCAGCTTGTTGACCTCAACAGTAAAAATGGAACATTCCTAAACGGGAAAAGAATCACCAACCCGCAAAAATTACGAGCAGGCGACATTATCCAAATTGCATCCTATCGGTTGATCTACGAGGGACAGGGAAAGGTTACGCCATTTGCCGCGGAAGGCTTGCGGCTGGACGGCCTCCACTTAACCTGGGATGCTCCCTCCGCCATCACGTGGGACGATATCAAAAATCTGAACCTAAATGTCTTGTTCAACGGTAAAAAGAAACGCATTCTGGAGGATGTCAACATATCCTGCTATCCGCGGGAATTTATCGCTCTGGTTGGAGGAAGCGGTGCGGGAAAATCCACAGTCATGAAGGCATTGAGTGGGATTTTACGGGAACACACAGGTAAAGTGAAAGTAGAGGGAGATGATCTCTACGAAAATTACGATGCCTACCGCGCCATGATCGGTTACGTTCCACAAGATGATATTCTCCACATGGACCTGACAGTGGTACAGGCTTTGCGCTATTCCGCCCAGATGAGGCTGCCAACCGATATTTCGTCAGCAGAGATAGAAAAGCGTATCGACAATGTCTTGAAACAAGTTGAATTGCAAGGACAGAAAACTACACAAATCAAAAAGCTTAGCGGCGGACAACGCAAACGCGCCAGTATTGCCGTTGAATTACTTGCAGATCCGCCCCTCTTCTTCCTGGATGAGCCCACTTCCGGGCTCGACCCCGGGTTGGAACAAAAAATGATGAAGATGCTGCGAGGGCTGGCTGACAGTGGCAAGACGATCATTCTGGTCACTCACGCCACAGCCAACATCACGGAATGCCATCAGGTCGCATTCCTGTCACAAGGCAGGCTGGTCTATTATGGTCCGCCGCATCTGGCTGGAGATTTTTTTGAGGTGGGCAACGATAACTTTGCCGGTATTTATAGGGAAATCAGCGACTCTGAACCCGCGATCGCTGTGGAAAAGGCCATCCTATGGGAGAGGCGTTTCCGCATGTCTTCATTTTATAAAAAGTATGTCACAGATCGTATTCAAACGGGTGCAAGCATTAATAACACAAATACCCAGCAGCGAAATTCAAAAAAGTGGTTTACGCCGATCGAATCGATCTATCAATTTGCGATCCTCTTTGCAAGATATACAAATCTTGTGTTTCGGGATAGAACTCTGCGCACCATTCTTTTATTCCTTATGCCAGTTCTTGCTCTGCTTATCCTTGGAATTGCCGAACCAAACTGGTTAACTGGAGACTCGGCGGAGGTCATCAATCAGCAACTTAATTCAGACATCGCCGCTGGGGAACAAAGCGCCAGTTATCTTGTTGTAGGCAGCAGCCAAAAGCTTCTCTTCATTATGGCATTGACGGCAGTGATGCTTGGGCTTTTTTCGTCAGCGTATGAGCTTGTAAAGGAAAGAAATATTTTTGGACGGGAAAAAATGGTCTTTTTGCGGCTTGTACCGTATCTGGCTTCGAAAATTGCTTTGCTATCGGCATTTGCAGCCCTCCAATGCGCCTTGTTTCTGGCGGTCATAGGATGGAATGTAAAGTTTCCATCTTTTGGGGTATTCCTTCCCATCTCGCTGGAAATGTATATCACATTGCTACTTGGGGTCATCACAGCCATTTGTCTGGGTTTGCTGATCTCAGCAATTGCTTCAAACGAAAATACTGTCACCTATATCATTATGGGATTGCTGTTCATACAAATCACATTTGCCGGTGTGATCTTTGACTTGCCCGGTGCCGCAAAAAGCCTTTCGAGCATTACGCTCACGCGCTGGACCATGGAAGGTTTGGGAACTACGGCAAATCTTGCACACCTAGATACCCTTTCACAAACTCGCATCCAGCCTGATCCAGTGACACAGGAAGTATCTGTTGAAGTTGACAAACCAGCTCCCGGGTGGGAACCCGTGACCGTATCCACAGAGATGAAACAAGTGGATGGATGCGTAAATCCCATCCCCATGCTCTCCGTAATTGAAAATGAATTGGTTGAGGTCAAGGAAACCGTAACCGAATCTGTGACCGTGGAACCAGACCCAGTGGATATTATCACCCCATATGGATTCACGATCAACTATGACCGCACCACCTCTCATCTCTTCAGCACATGGGCGATGCTGGGTATATTATCACTCGTCTTTTTTAGCGGCACTGTCGCCGCACTAAAGATAAAAAATCCCACATAATAAAGAAAACGGCTTGCGATGCAAAATATAATCGGTCAATCACTTGGACGGTATCAGATCCTCGAGCAACTGGGCGAGGGTGGCATGGCAACTGTCTACAAAGCCTACGACACACGATTGGATCGTTATGTTGCCATAAAGGTGATCCGCAACGATCTTTTCGGTCCCACCCTGCTGGAGCGCATGCTAAAGCGTTTCGAACGTGAAGCCAAAGCTCTTGCCAAACTGTCTCACCCAAATATCGTCAAGGTACTCGATTATGGCGAGCATAACGGTGCACCCTACCTTGTTTTGGAATATTTACCCGGTGGCACACTTAAAGGCCAGGTAATGGGCAAGCCCATCCCCTGGCAAGAGGCCGTGCGTTTACTGCTTCCAATTGCGGGCGCACTGGATTATGCACACGAGCAAAAGATCATTCATCGCGATGTAAAACCCGCCAACATCCTGCTGACCGAAAAGGGTCAGCCCATGTTAAGCGATTTCGGGATTGCAAAAATCCTTGAGATGAAAGAAGAGTTCACACTCACAGGCTCAGGCACTGGGATTGGGACCCCTGAATACATGGCTCCCGAGCAGGGCATGGGGAGAGAAGTGGACGCACGAACGGATATCTATTCTTTGGGAATCGTTCTTTACGAACTCGTAACTGGTCGCAAACCCTATACAGCTGACACCCCCATGGCAGTGGTTCTCAAACACATGACCGACCCATTGCCGCGACCACGTCAGTATATTGCCGACTTACCGGATATCGTCGAGCGTGTTCTATTAAAAGCATTAGCCAAAGATCCACAGGATCGGTATTCAAAAATAAGCGAATTCGCTGACGCACTGGAAAACGCCGATCAATCACGCAACATTGCCGACAATCAGCCGAACGCTCCAACATCATCGACAAACCTCACGCAGCTTTTACAGCAGAAAAACCTCAATCGACTGTGGCTCGCATTTGGCGTGGTTGGCATTGTATTCACCGGTGTTTTGATAGGCTGGCTGGCAAGAGGTGACAAAACAACAGAAGTCCCCCCTACTACAACGCCATCCTCCACATCAATACCAATCAATACAACGACTCCTTCCGTCACAATTAATCCTACAGCAACCAGAACACCATTTCCAACAGCCACACCCAAATTGGATATTGGATCAACGATGACAGGCAACGATGGCATGACCCTGCTTTATGTGCCTGCAGGTGAATTCACCATGGGAAGCGAAACAGGCAAAGATGAAGAAAAGCCAATTCATACAATATATCTGGATGGCTTTTGGATCGACCAAACCGAGGTGACGAATCAGCAATATGCACTTTGCGTCACAGCTGGTCAATGCACCTCCCCAATTGAAACCGATTCAAGCCTGCGCTCCATTTATTACGGTAATTCTGAATTCGATGATTATCCTGTCATCTATGTAAATTGGAATATGGCAAAAACCTACTGCGAATGGGCGGGCAGAAGGCTGCCTACTGAAGCCGAGTGGGAAAAGGCCGCACGAGGCATGGACGAAAGAACTTATCCTTGGGGAGAAGATATCAGCTGTAATGAAGCGAATTACGATCCCAAGGATAGCTGCTTTGGAGATACGACAATAGCTGGAAACTTTACAAGTGGAGAAAGCCCGTATGGAGTTTACGATATGGCCGGTAATGTTTGGGAATGGGTAAGCGATTGGTATAGCGAAACCTACTATCAGGATTCACCGTTATCCAACCCATTGGGGCCGGACTCTGGCCAATATCGGGTATTGCGTGGCGGCTCGTTCGACAGCAGCACCAGTGGTGTTCGTACGACAAACCGATACCGGTACGAACCAACATACACTCTCCTCAGCATCGGCTTTCGCTGTGCCAGTTCCCCTCCGTAGGTACAAGATCATCCTTTTCGTTTGGCCATAGCCAGAGACAATATGGAAGAAATAAAATCGAAAATTATGGGAAACATATGACAGACATCATTGGACAGGATTTTGGGCGTTATCGTATTGCCGAAAAAGCTGGGGAGGGCGGAATGGCGATTGTTTACAAGGCTTACGACAAACGCCTTGAAAACTATGTTGCCCTTAAGATTATTCGCATTGACCGGCTCACGCCTGAAATGGCAAAAAAGTCGGTTGTACGGTTTGAACGCGAAGCCAAATCGTTGGCACAGTTGGGACATCCCAACATTGTCAAGGTGTTGGATTATGGCGACGTACAAGGCAATCCATACATTGTGATGGAATATCTGCCAGGCGGCACATTGAAAGAGAGATTGCCTAATCGCCCGATTTCCTGGAGGGACGCCATCAAATTCCTCATGCCCATAGCTGAGGCTCTGGAGTTTGCCCATCAACGCGGGATCATCCATCGCGATGTAAAACCTTCCAATATTTTAATTAACCAGATCAAACAGCCTGTTCTTTCTGACTTCGGGATTGTCAAATTATTAAGCGATGAAACCACACAAGACCTATCCTCGACAAGTGTCATGATCGGAACACCTGAATATATGTCGCCGGAACAGGCAATGGGTGAAACATTCGATCATAGGGTGGATATATATGCTTTAGGGATCGTATTCTACGAAATGGTAACCGGCCGCAAGCCATTCAAGGCCGACACCCCGGTAGGCGTATTAGTAAAACAAGCCAGTGAAGCATTACCCCGACCAAGTCAATTTAACAGTAATCTACCTCAAGGCGTGGAGAAGGTGCTGCTTAAAGCACTTTTCAAAGATCCTCGTCAGCGCTATCAAAACATGAATGAAGTGATTCTGGCCTTCACTGGGTTGTTGGATAGTGATGGACAAACCGGAGCAACTCGCAACAAGCTTCCTGACAGGAATAACACAATTACAGAGAATTTATCTGCAACTACAAGGCCTAAGGTATTAAAGAATTGGCTGGTCGGTCTATTAATTGGCGGGTTGGTACTAACCTTACTCTGCCTGGCAGGTCTAGCTTCAAACGGGATGCTGGGAGTTTTATCTGTTAAATCACCAGAACCAACACTCATACACACTGCCGTTATTTCGCCTACCAAACTCATTCTTGCTCCCATTTCTTCAGAAACCATTACACCAGCCCTTCCGCTTCCAACGGAGGCAGCAGCATCACCTACTTCAACTTTAATACCAGCAACATCCACAATGCCCCCCACACCAACATTAAGCCTGCCTTCCTGTTCTTTGGAAATGTGCGACAATAGTACTGAAGACATTTGCGTCTTTGGTATTTCGCCCCAGCCTGCAAGCCTGATCATTTCCTTTAAATTCAAGCAGGAATTAGACCCACTAAATCTCCCGCAATTACTTGTAGGAAGTCAAAAGTTTGTATGCGAACTACTCGTCGGTTATCCAGGAAGGCTTTTCTGCAATGGCGCAACTACAGTAGGAGAAAACGAACTGATACTTTTATCCTCAACAAATAATGCGATATGTTCCGGGGTATTTAACATCCGAGAATACGTTGAGCCTTCACCCACAAAAAGAAGTTCAGGAGGAAATAATTACCCCTAACCCATTCGACAGGAAATCTCTGTGAACACAATTTTGATGTTACAAGGCAGCATTACAAATATTCTGCAAAATTGGAACTTTTTTCTAAGTTTGTGGATTATACAGGGAGCCTTTACAGTGCTGACCTTGTGGCTTATGTCGGATGCTTTATTGGACAAAGACGTAATTTCCGTTCTGTCTTTTTTAGGCGGCATACTAGGGTTCACCCTTTTTAGTCTTGTGATAACAATCGGAAGAATCAAGCCTTCCCCAGCATTGGGAATAGCTATTACAGTCATCGCTTTGCTGATATTGATATGGCAAAGACATCAATTCCGCAGCCTTATGACATTTAATCTGGCGGGATTAATAATATTCTTTCTATTCATTCTTCTTTTACGGTTGATATTCATTCGAGATCTATTGGTCCCTGCCTATTCAGATTCGGTCCTGCATTTGCAAATTGTTCGGGATCTCCTAAATCCTGAGCAAGCACCACAAGCCTTTTACAGGCTTTCATCTGATCCAAGGCATTATTACCATGTCGGCTTTCACTCACTTGCGGCTTTTCTTAGCGGCGGTACTTCCACATCCGCTGAACAAACAATTCTTTTACTTGGCCAATACTTCCAATCCCTAGCCATCATAGCCGTGTTTCCACTGACGCGAATCCTGACTAAAAATTCGCTTTCCGCCTGGGCAGTAATGAGTATCGCCGGGTTAATCCTGACCATCCCCGCTTATGCAAGCAATTGGGGTAAATATCCGTCTATTGCCAGTTTGACCGGGATCATTTTTGGACTCACACTGTTTATTGCCTACTGTGACAACAAGGCCGTATTATCCAAAAAACTATATTTTTTGACCTTCCTTGCAGTCCTATCAGCAACCTCCCTGCACAGCCGAAGCCTTTTCGTGTTTTTGCTGGCAATACCAGCGATCTTCCTATACTCCAAATCAAGCGCCATTTTAGAGAAATTAGAGATAAAAGAAAATAACACGGAGAATAAAATGATGATTATCGTCCTCTGGGCGATTATGCTTCATGTTCTTGTTTTAGCGCTTAAATTTCCAGACTCTCAATATCAATACTTTCCCAGTTTTCTTTTTCTTATACTTACCATATTCTCTTTTTACTCCAACTTTGCACTAACCTGGATAGTTATTTCCTTCTTCTTGACCATGGGTCTCAGCATCCTCATACCGCTGCCGCTTTCGTTTCTTCCCGTTCGTTATTCCTCACTATTTGATCGCCCGTTCTTAATCGTATTTTTCTACTTACCAGCCAGTTTTCTGATCTGGCAGGGTATTGAAGGCGGGCTTCGCCTTGTTGCCAAAAACACTTTCGAATCCTGGAGGCAGAGGCTTTTTACGATCGTTTTTTTCATCTGTTTGTCCAATGCCATTTTCATACAAAACCATCAACCCTCTGATTGCTGCATCTTTATGGACGATAACGACCTCTTCTCTTTTCATTGGATGAAAAACAACATCCCCGAAGATGCGCTGATCGGAATCGCTGCCACTGGAAAAACCGGAAGCCTGCAACCCGCTGACGGCGGCGCCTGGGTTGAATTATTTACCGGAATCTCTACACGCAAAATAAAACTATTCAACGATATTACAAACCATAATATCAGCTGGAATATTGATTTTGCCAGCGAGGGATTAAGGTTATGCAAAGAGGGTGTTGACTATTTCTATGTGGACGGGTTGCAGAACAGCTTCGATGAATATACTCTCGTGAAAATCGGATCAAAGTATGAGTTTGGATTAGGTAATATAAAAATCTATCATTTGGAGTGTAAAGATGGGATTCCATAAATTCCAACTTATCATCCTTCATCCGCCAGCGGAATACTCAACGAAACCACAACCCCGGGACAATCTGCGCGATTGGAAATCGTTACCTGTCCACCCACCTGCCAGATAATTGATGTAACTGTAGGCAAACCCAACCCCATACCGGGCGTCTCGCCTGTAAAAAATTTCTCGCCTTGAAAATACGGCAGGCGCGCCCAATTAAGTTGTTCAGCCGTCAATCGGATCCCGTCATCCTTGACCGCCACCTGAATCATATTTTCCATACCGACAGGTTCAACCATGATCTCAATTCGAGGGGTTTGTTCTGGATGGAATTTCTTGCTGTTCTCAAGTAATTCACCCAGCACGAGTTCAAAAGCGTAATCTGTGATTGCCAAACAGGAAGCGGATAAGCCCGGATGAATGGTCAATTGAATATCATTAAGACCCAATTCAACTTGTGCAGATTTTATGATTTCAGGCAGGGAGCGAATTTCCAAAGGGATACTGCTCTCCATCGCCAGCGGGGTATCGATATAATCCAAAACCCTGTTCACATCACGAGTCAGATAATTGATCGAATCCATGGAAAGCCGTACAAACTCCTTGATCTCATCTTCAGAGATCGTTTGCAGTTTGTTCTCCAGCATGCTCATACTCATCACAAGTGTGGAAAAGGGAGAGCGCAATTTGTGAGTGACAGCCTTATGGAACTTGCGCATATCGTGATGCGTGGACATGGTTTCTGTAACATCTCGAACACGAACAACACGACTGTTATCGCTCTTTACAGGCATATCGATCGCTTCCAGCAACAGCCAGTAGGCGCGCGCATTAAGAGTTTCCGTCTGAACAAGGTAACATGGAGCCGGGGTTTTAAGCCATTCATCCCAGATATCAAGGGGATATGGGGAATAATGTTTTAAAATATGCGGGGTAATATCGATCCCGGCACATTCATGGGGAAGATGAAGGAAGGTCTGGGCACTTGAATTAGCGTATTGAATAATTCCATCCGAGCTAAGGAGCAAATAGCCGTCATTATTGTTTTCCACGATCCAGGAAAAGCGTGCACGCTCAGCCATCAAACGTCGATACCGGTTGATACGGGTGATAGTCTTTAGCCGTAAATGAAGTTCAAGTCTGTCGAAGGGCTTGGTGATGAAATCGTCGACACCAGCCATAAATCCTGTGAGACGCGCATCCCGGTCATCCAAAGAAGTAAGCATGACAATATGGACCTCATTCAAATTTGGGTCCTGCCGAAGAATTTGGCAAACTTCATAACCGTTCATACCGGGCATCATCACATCCAACAAGATGGCATCCGGCTGCAGTTTTTGCGCAATTTCAATTCCGCTCTTTCCGTCTTCGGCAAAGACAAGGCGGACATCATCGCCTGTCAAGAGCGCTTTGATGGTTTGCCTTACAATGGGGTCGTCGTCAATTACTAGGATGGTCGGCAAATGATAGATCATTTTTTTCTCTTAATTCATTCTCAAATATGGGGCGATGATGTGACAAGGCCGGTGTTGATGGCAAACTTCACCAGATCGGCGTGCGAGTTAAGGCGCAGTTTTTTCATGGTATTAAAACGATGCGATTCAACCGTTCGTATACTCAATGTCAACTGGTCTGCAATGGACGAGTTGGTTTTTCCCTCCCCAACAAGCTGTAAGATCTCACGTTCGCGGGGTGATAGTAAATTCAAGGCATCCTCCTCCTTCCCAGCACCTGCCTTTAAAAGCAGATCAAGCACTTCCTCAGCGATTTCGGGACTTAAATATCTTTTGGAGATCAACACATTCTGAATTGCATGCAGGATCTCGGAAAAATCCGAATCTTTCAGTATGTACCCCAAGGCACCTCCCTGCAGGGCACGGACAGCATATGTGGCAGTGTCGCACATGGTTAGAATGAGTATCTTTGTACGTAGACCACGCTGATTTACGAGCCGTGCAATCTCAATTCCATTTAAATTCGGTATCATCATATCGATAATTGCGATATCCGGGGAAACACGTTCGATCAATTCAAATCCCTCCCGTCCATCGTTGGCCTCGCCCACTACTTCATATCGTTGTTGAGCTTCAAGCAAAGATCGAATACCTTGTCTTATTAATTTATGATCATCCACGAGGACAATGGTGACTAGGGACATATTACACTCCAATGAGTGTATATATTAACCAAGCAATTGCGCAGTTACCATAGGTATTATTACTTAATTTTCCCCACCAACTGTTCGGAAAATAACACAGGAGTAAAAGAAGAAGGAATTTCTTTCAACAATTAAGTAAAACTTGTCGAGATAGTTTAGGTACAACTGAATTGAGGTTATTTAAAACTTGCAAAAGGATGGCGGCTGGGTAAACATGAAATACAGTCAACGTACACGCCATGAATAGAAAACTATTTTAAACAGAAACCACGTTCTGAATCTTTGTTTGACCCACTTGGATCAAAACCACATCCTCAAGCTGCAATGTGAAATTATCCGGCACAAGGCAGGTGCCCGTCATCAAAAAGACTCCCTGTGGAAAATCCAATTCACGCGTGAGAGCCTCCACCAGTTCAGGGAAAGTCCGTTTCATGGTGGAAGTGTTTGCCTCGCCATTGAAGATCGTCTTACCCGCCCGCTGAATTTCCAATCGAATCTGAATATCTCTAATAGCATCGGGCTCGCAAATCAACACACCATGTCCCAAGGCACAGGACCCGTTGTATATTTTCGCCTGCGGTAAATACAGCGGATTCTCACCTTCAATATCGCGTGAAGAAACATCATTCCCAGCACAATAACCAACAATTTCATTATATCGATTGATTGCCAACACCAACTCAGGCTCGGGCACATTCCATTGACTATCCTTACGAATACGTATCGCCCCACCATTGCCTGACACACGCCACCCCAATGATTTTGAAAAAATCTCAGGCCGCTCTGCTTCATAGACCTTTTGATACATATCCGCCACCTTGGATTCTGCTTTGCGTGCATCACGACTTTGCAAATAAGTGACTCCAGCCGCCCATACTTCCTGATATGGATCAATCGGCGCCTCATCCTCACCGAAAGCTGATTCGCCGCCCGACAAGTTGGTCAGCGCTTCAAGCATTTTCATGCGCCGCATTTCAAGCAGCGTACTCAAGTTGTAACTCGCTGGAAGAAAATGCCCATCCACCGCCCAGCGTGATCCGCTTGTTGTTTTGTGTTTTGTGAGCAGCATTACGCACCTCCAATTTTTTCAAGGATTTTATCGACATCATATACACACCCACCCCATGTGCCGCCGCTAATGTTCTGTAACGCCGCCCACAAACGTGTATCCTCAGGCAGATCAGGATTTATCTTCAGGTCTGGATGAGATGAGCGTGAATTCAATAGGTTAGTTCCGTTGGCTATATCACCATTCACTATCAGATCCACCGACCCTGAAAGATTTACTCGGTCTACAACGATCCGAATTAAATCCCCATCTCGTAGCTTTCCAAGCGGACCACCCGCCAACGCTTCAGGCCCAATGTGACCAATGCATGCACCCGTGCTTACGCCACTAAAACGTGCATCTGTGATAAGTGCAATCGTATTGCCGTGCGGCAGATACTTCAGCGCAGCGGTAAGTTGATAGGTTTCCTCCATCCCCGTACCCATGGGCCCACAACCAATAAGCGCAATAATGTCACCTGCATGGACAGAATTCCCACTCAAGCCTTTTACCGCGGCAATCGCGGCGCGCTCGCTGGTAAACACGCGAGCATGACCAATTTTCCGATACACGCCATCGGCATCCACAACACTGGGGTCGATAGCGGTACTTTTTATAACGGCTCCTTGCGGTGCAAGGTTCCCGGTAAGAAATGTGATCGTGCTGGTCAACCCGCGCTCAAGCGCCTTTGTTGGATTCATAATGACATCATCGGGATCAACGCCGTCCAATTCCTGAAGTCGTTCGCGGAGCTTTTTTCGGCGTTCGCTATGTTGCCATTCATCAAGTGATTCGTCCAATGTGGTACCGCTCACAGTATGGGCATTTAATTTAAGCAAGCCCAGTTCGCGCAAATGCAGCATCACTTCAGGAACACCGCCCGCGAGAAAAACCTGTACTGTGCCATAGCCAGTTGGGCCGTTAGGTATCACATCCACAAGACGGGGAGTGGCGCGATTGATCCGTGACCAATCATCTATACTGGGACGCGATAACCTCGCAGCATGTGCGATAGCGGGGATATGCAACAATAAATTCGTACTTCCGCCAAATGCGGCGTGAGTCACCATGGCATTATGAATGGAGTCCTCTGTGAGAATGTCGCCAGTGGTTATATTTTGGGTCGACATTTCCATCAACGCATGCGCAGAGCGCCTCGCCATGTCCAACCATATCGCCTGACCCGATGGAGCCAGCGCAGAGTGTGTGATAGCAAGCCCCAACGCCTCAGCCACAACCTGACTAGTCGCTGCTGTTCCAAGAAACTGACAACCACCTCCGGGTGACGCGCAAGCACGGCATCCGAAGTCGGAGGCTTCTTCCAACGAGATAAGCCCGTGCGCAAAACGCGATCCCAATGACTGAATCTTCCCTGCATCCTCGCCTTTTTCTGGAAGCAGTGTCACCCCGCCGGGAACGATGACACAGGGCAAAGATTTTTGTGCCGCAAGTGCCATCATCATCGCGGGCAGGCCTTTGTCGCAAGTGGCAATGCCAAGAACACCTTTTCGAGTTGGCAGGGAACGAATCAACCTGCGTAACACGGTTGCTGCATCGTTACGATAGGCAAGGCTATCCATCATGCCTGGGGTGCCTTGAGTACGTCCATCACATGGATCACTTACAAAACCTGCAAAAGGAATAACATTGTTTTGTTTAAACTCATTTGCGGCGGCTTGAGCAAGCAATCCTACTTCATAGTGCCCCGTGTGATATCCAAGCGCAATGGGAGAACCATCTTCTGCACGGATGCCTCCCTGCGTACTGAGGATAAGGTATTCGTCTTTTCCCAAATCAGAAGGATTCCACCCCATTGCCGCATCCTGCGTCCAACCAAAGATGTGCCCACTTGGGGCGCTGGTCAAAAATTCGGATTGCAGGGGCAGGCGTCCCGTAGGCCCTGAGGCGTGGGTATGTACGTCGAAGAGTTTCTTGTCCGGCAGATAATTTCCCATAGACGACTCCGAATTACTATATCCAATTCTTAAAAATAGTTGACTTTTCAAACAGGCTGTGCAATAATAGCGGTATCGTTACCGGTAACGATACCGCTATTCTATCATTTTCGAAGAGGAATTGGTATGCCGAAGAAAAAACGGACGGTGACAATTCAGGATGTGGCTAAAAAGGCGAAGGTGTCTGTTTCGACTGTTTCGCGTGTGCTCAACGGAAAGGTGGATGTTGCAAGCGACACGCAGGAGCGCATCCTTTCAGTAATCGACACCTTGGGCTACACCACCAACCTGGCGGCGCGGAGTATGCGGAGTCATAAGAAAAATCTGGTGGGACTGATCATGCCAGATATTGCCTACCCATTTGCAATTGAGGTAATGAAGGGTGTCAACCGTGCAATTGCCGAGTCTGAGTTTGATCTATTGGTGTACACGACCGGTGATGTTCGGAAAAGTGGACGTGCCTCCCACGAGCAAAAATATGTTTCCTTATTAACGAACTCTATTTCAGATGGTGTAATTATTGTGGCACCAGTAGCCGGGGAATTTTATAGCGATGCACCCATCGTTTCAATTGACCCACTTGCCAGTAATCCGAATTATCCAGCAGTCTATGCAACCAACTATCAGGGTGCGATGGAAGCGATGGAGTATCTGCTTGGGCTAGGGCACAAGCGCATCGGATATATCAGCGGACGCGCAGAACTGGAAAGTTCCAATCGCCGCTTAATGGGATATCGTGATGCATTGAAACAAGCAGGAATTCCCATTGACGAACAACTAATCGCCTCAGGTGATTACACAACGGAAACAGGCGCCAGCGGTGCGCGACAATTATTGACGCTTGAGAAGCCCCCTAGCGCCATATTTGCTTCCAACGATCAAATGGCAATGGGTGTCTTTCAGGTCGCCGAAGAAATGGGGTTGCGAATACCCAATGATCTGTCTGTCATTGGTTTCGACAATATTACCGAATCCAAATATATGGGATTAACAACCGTCGATCAGTTTATTGCTGAAATGGGGTATGTGGCAACCAAGATGCTTACCGACATCATTAACAAAAAGCATCCGGAAAACCAGACTTACAAGGTGCAAACCAAACTTGTTATACGCAATTCTTGCATGAAAATGGCGGCATAGACGATGACCACAGCCGCGTTTTATTTAGGGATGTCTGAACATACCATTATGCAATTAAAGGAGGTGAGGTCGAGATTAATATGAAAATAAATAGCAGGTCCCCTCTTCAACCCTGAACAGATGGAAGGAGGACCTGCACTTCGGTGCGGAGCAATGCTCCACACCGCGACAGTATAACCTACTATGAATTAACAAGGAGAAGAAAAATGTTTCGCAAGTTCCACATATTTTCAAGCATCATATTAGTTGTCGCGTTTTTATTGGCAGCGTGCGGATCGCCCGCTCCCGCGACTGAAGCTCCAGTCGCCACCGAAGCCCCAGCGGTGACCGAAGCCCCAGTCGCTGCAACCGAAGCTCCCATAGCTGAATTGGAAGGCACCTTGAATGTTTGGTCCTTTACAAATGAAATTCGCACAATGGCAATTGCCTTCCAGGGCAGGCACCCCAAGGTAAAAGTCGTTTACACGATGATTCCGATGACCAATGGTGAATATCAAACCAAGGTAAAGGCTGCTTCTGGCACTGCTGACTCACCCGATGTTGTCGCATTGGAAGCTGCTTTCGTGAAAGAATGGGTCGAATCCGATCTTTTAGCTGATCTGAGCGGCCTTGTTCCTCTTACCAAAGAGCTGAAGACCTTCCCATCTGTGGTTGAGGTCGGTACATATGAAGGGGTTACCAAGGCATATTCCTATCAGGCCACCCCAGGCGCCTTCTTCTATCGCCGCAGTATTGCAAAAGAGTGCCTCGGCACCGACGACCCGGAACAGGTACAGGCAATGGTTAGTGACCTTGATAAATTCGTTGAAACAGCAGCCAAGATCAAGGAATGCGGCACAAGCGACTACTACACGGTCGGCACCTCGGGCGAGCTGTTCAACCCCTTCCTTGCCAACCGCGAACAACCGTGGGTTGTAGACGACACCCTTGTCCTTGACCCCATGGTTGAAGAATATGTCAAATTTGCCAAACTTATGCGTGACAATGGCTACGAATCCCAAGCCACCCAATGGAGTGAAGGCTGGTTCGCCGGTATGAACGACACCTTGGTGGATGCAAATGGCACCTCCAAGAAAGTATTCAGCTACTTCCTCCCCACCTGGGGGCTTCCCTACGTTCTCATCCCGAACTCCAAGTCTGATACCACCGACACCGGTGGCGACTGGGCAATGATCAATGGCCCCATGGCCTATCAATGGGGCGGCACCTGGGTTGGCGCTTTGGAAGGCAGCCCAAATTCTGAACTCGCAAAAGAATTCGTCAAATTCGTTGCTCTTGATGAAGAGAACCTCACCAATTGGGCTACCGGTGTTTACACCAATGAATACCTGAAGGCCATTGACCCCTCCACACCAGATGACCAACAGCAGGCTCTTGGCGACTTTGTTTCCAGTCAGGTTGTGGTTGAAAAAATCACAAACACCTTTGATGGCTCAGACCTTGCCAAATGGCTTGGCGGCCAGAACTCTTATGCTGCTTTCGGCCAGGCCGCGCCGAACGTCAACGGCGCCTTGATGACCGGTTCCGACGACGCGATTCAGCGCGCGCTCAACGATCCTTTGGCAAGTTACCTCAACGGCGATATCACAGAAGCCGAAATGTGGGTACAGTGGCTGGATGCAGTCCGTAACGAGTTTCCAGACCTGATTCTCCCCGAGCCTCCCGTAACCCAATAAGAACTTCATAATTACAGTGGGTTGGCGCAATGCGCCAACCCACTGTAGTTGATTTACCCATACAGGAACGTTTTTATCACGAGGTGGCAGCATGAGCATTGCCAAATTCAAAAGAAATTATTACGGGTATTTCTTTATTACACCGTTCATCATTGGTTTTCTGATTTTCGGCTTATACCCGGTATACAACACACTGGCCCTTAGTTTTACAGATACGACCCTGATGAGCAAAAATGCTGATTTTGTCGGGTTAAAAAACTTCGAACGTCTCTTTGCCGATGACGTTTTTATGAATGCCGTCAAAAACACCTGGCTGATATGGATTCTGAATTTCTTCCCCCAGATTGGCATTGCCCTGCTGCTTTCAGCATGGTTCACCAATGTACGGCTTAAGATCAAGGGAATCGGCCTTTGGCGGGCATTGTTCTTCCTGCCTAACCTGCTTGTGCCTGCTTCAGTTGCCGCATTATTTTTTGCCTTTTTTTCCTTCTATGGGCCTGTCAATCAATTCATGGTCAGATATGGATTCCTCCCAGAAGCCATGCACTATTTACAAAGCATCCCCATCACGCGCGGATTGGTGATCTTCATCCAGTGGTGGATGTGGTTTGGTCAAACTGTGATCATCGTCATGGCAGGCATGACGTCCATTCCAATCGCTCTGTATGAAGCCGCCATGGTGGATGGCGCAACCGCATCGCAAATGTTCAGGCGCATCACCCTGCCATTATTGAAGCCCATCCTGATTTATATTTTTGTCACGTCGCTGGTTGGTGGAATGCAAATGTTCGACATCCCCTTCCTGCTGACAGATGGCAGGGGGTCCCCCGGCGGCTCGATCCAAACAAATAACATCCTGATGTACATGAAGTTTGCAAGCAGCAAGGGACACATCGGTGCAGCATCTTCTGTCGGTGTTTTGGTCTTTATTATGACCAGTATATGTGCGCTGGGCATATTCTATTTCCTGCGTGAGAGGGATGATACGGTAGTGATTAAGTCATCGAAAAAATCCCTGTTCAAAAAGAACACCTAAAAGGCGGTAGATATGTTCAACTATAAACTTGCCACAAACATACAACGCACTTTCATCTATATAGTCTTGTCCATCCTGCTCATCGTCACCATAGTTCCCATCTGGCTATTGATCGTGAACGCAACCCGTTCAACCACCGAGATACAACAGGGGCTGAGCATTTTGCCAAGCACGCACTTGATCGAAAACTACAAGATTCTGCTCGGAAAAGGGTTAAACCTTCCCAGAGGGTTTGCCAACAGCATGTTCCTCGCAGTCACCTCCACCATCGTCACAGTGTACTTCTCCATGCTCACGGCCTATGGAATCGTGGTGTATGAATTCCAGGGGAAAAAATTTTTCTCCAACTTTATCGTGGTGCTGGTCATGATCCCCATGCAGTTATCCATTATCGGTTTCTATCAATACATGTCCAAACTTGGATTGACCGATAATTACGCAGCGTTGATCCTGCCTCTCATCGCGAATGCGGGCGCGGTATTCTTCGGCAAGCAATATCTCGAATCGATGATCATGCAGGATCTGATCGATGCAGCACGGATTGATGGCGCGAGCGAATTGGGTATTTTTCATCTTGTAATGATGCCGCTGGCCGTCCCCGGCGCTGCGACCATGGGCATTTTCGCATTCGTCACTTCATGGAATAACTTTTTCAACGCCTTTATTCTGATCTCTTCCATTGATAAATATACTCTCCCCATGCTGGTTCAAACCCTGCGTGGTGACGTGTATCGCACGGAGTTCGGAGCGATCTATTTGGGCCTTGCTGCGACCATCGTACCGATCATCATCATCTATGCTTTGTTCTCCAGATACATTGTCAGTGGTATTGCAATGGGCGCTATCAAGGAATGAGCAGGGATCCAAGAACATTGACTGAGTAATATCGATTAGGTTCTTTTACTTCAAGTAAATTCCAGTCTGCTCGCAGGCTTGAATGATGTACCATGATCATTATGGTGCAATTTTCTCCTCTTGTCCCTCGCTTTATGGTGAAGCGAGGGACACTAGAGAAGGCGGGTTGAGATTGTTAGTTGCTTGATCAGAATATTGAATTTATTTAAAAGGAGCACTTCATGAGTGTGACCAGCACATCAGAAAAAATTTCATACCTTGACACATCACTTCCGTTTGCCGAGCGGACAAAAGATTTGATCGGCCGCATGACCCTTGAAGAAAAAGTGGGGCTGATGAATCACCCGTCACACGGAATTCCCCGCTTGAATATCCCCGCTTACAACTACTGGAGCGAAGCTCTACACGGCGTTGCCCGCAACGGACGCGCCACCGTCTTCCCACAAGCAATTGCCATGGCGGCTACATGGGATAAGGAATTGATTTATCAGGTAGCTTCCGCCATTGGAGATGAAGGGCGCGCAAAATATCACGCAGCGCTAAAACGCAATGGATACACAGCCCAATATCAAGGCTTGACTTTCTGGTCTCCCAATGTGAATATTTTCCGTGACCCCCGCTGGGGGCGTGGACAGGAAACCTGGGGAGAAGACCCTTTCTTGACCGGGGAAATGGCATCTGAATACGTAAAAGGATTACAAGGCAACCATCCCAAATACCTCAAGGCAGCAGCCTGCGCCAAACACTACGCTGTTCACTCAGGCCCGGAAAAAGACCGCCACTGGTTCAATGCCATCGTAACCAAACGCGAGTTATATGACACATACCTGCCTGCCTTCAAAAAACTGGTAATGGAAGCAAAAGTCGAATCGGTCATGGGTGCCTACAATCGCACACTGGATGAAGTCTGCTGTGCCAGCGAACTTCTGCTCGATAATATTCTGCGTGGCGAGTGGGGCTTTGGCGGGCATGTTGTGTCAGACTGCATGGCGCTCTCAGATTTTCATCTCCATCACAAGGTCACGGAAGACGCGGCAGACTCTGCCGCACTGGCATTGAAATATGGCTGCGATCTCGGATGCGACCACGTTTTCAGTGAGATTCCCACAGCCATCAAACGAGGTGACACCACGGAAGAATTGGTAAACCGTGCCCTCGAACGCACACTCGGTACCCGCTTCAAACTCGGCATGTTTGATCCTGATGAAAAAGTGCCGTTCGCATCTATTTCAATGGACGTGGTTGCCTGTGATGAGCATCGTCAACTGGCCTATCGCGCGGCAACAGAATCGGTTGTATTGCTCAAGAACAAAAACAATATCCTCCCGATCAAACCTTCCACAAAAAAGATATTTGTCACGGGCCCTACCGCCGCAAGTATGGAAGTTTTGCTTGGCAACTATTACGGTATCAATAATCAGATGATCACATTGCTTGAAGGTCTCACCGGGCGTATCCCCGAGGGTATGGGCATGGAATACACATCAGGTGCAATGCTCAAACATCCTCGTGAGGTCAAAAATACCTGGGCGGCAAGCATGGCGCAAACCGCAGACTTTGCAATCGTTTGCGCCGGCCTCTCTTCATTTCTTGAAGGCGAAGAAGGCGAGTCGTTGCTTTCCCCGGAAAACGGTGATCGTGAAAGCATATCGCTTCCCCAAAGTCAAATTGATTACATCAAAGAACTTGCGATTCACGGCGTGAAGATTGTTCTCGTGCTTACAGGCGGCAGCCCCATTGCACTCGGCGAAATCGAAGACATGGTAGATGCGATTCTTTTTGTTTGGTATCCCGGTATGGAGGGTGGTCGCGCCGTTGCTGATGTGCTCTTCGGTGATGTTTCACCTTCAGGCAAGCTACCCATCACCTTCCCCAAGTCCCTCGACCAACTCCCTGCCTTCGACGATTACAGCATGAATGGCCGCACCTATCGCTACATGGCCGAAGAACCGCTCTATCCCTTTGGCTTCGGTCTGAGTTATAGCAAGTTCGAATATTCGGATTTACAACTCGAAACACAAACACCCACTCTCGGTGATTTCCTACACCTCAGCCTGACTCTGACCAACAGCGGCGCATCAGACTCAGCCGAAGTTGCCCAGCTTTACTTGAGCGACCTCCAAGCCTCGACCATTGTCCCATTCCATCACCTCATCGGTTTCGAAAGGGTCTTTCTCAAAGCAGGCGAGACCCGCGTTTTGAAATTCACCGTCACCCCTGAAATGATGTCGTTTTATAACGATGACGGCAAACTGACCCTTGAACCCGGCCAATTCCGCCTCGAAATCGGCGGCTGCTCCCCTAGCAAGCGAGGACAGGAGTTGAACGCCCCCAAACCTCTCTTCGCTGTGTTTGAAGTGAAATAAGTACGGCAAGATTTACACAAAATATAAAGGAGTATTCCATGACAAACTACACACCCAAACCTGAACACAAATTCACCTTCGGCCTATGGACCGTGGGCAATACCGGGCGCGATCCGTTCGGCGGCCCCGTACGTGACGCAAAATCACCAGCCGATCTGGTGCGACTACTTGGCGAAGTCGGCGCATACGGGGTCAACTTCCACGACAACGACCTTATCCCCATCGATGCAACACCCACCGAAAAGGATGCCATCCTCAAAGAATTCAAGAAAGCTCTTGCTGAGACAGGCATTGTCGTCCCGATGGCAACAACCAACTTGTTCACAGAACCCATCTTCAAAGATGGCGCTTTCACGTCAAACGACTCAAAAGTCCGCGCGTACGCCCTGCAAAAAACAATGAATGCCATCGATCTTGGTGTTGAATTGGGGGCAAAGATATACGTCTTTTGGGGTGGACGTGAAGGCACCGAAACCGATGCCACAAAGAACCCCATCACCGCAATCAAACGATCACGTGAAGCGATGAACTTCCTCTGCGAATATGTGAAGGACAAGAAATATGATCTGAAATTCGCGCTCGAAGCCAAGCCCAACGAACCCCGCGGCGACATCTACAATTCAACCACCGGCCACATGCTGGCATTCATTAACACACTGGATCATCCCGAAATGGTGGGTGTGAATCCTGAAGTAGCGCACGAACACATGGCGGGACTCAATTTTGTTCATGGTGTGGCGCAGGCCATGGAATCAGGCAAGCTTTTCCACATTGACTTGAACGATCAAGCCTTCGGTCGCTACGATCAGGATTTCCGCTTTGGCGCCGTGAATCTCAAGAGTGCCTTCTTCCTGGTAAAGATGCTTGAAGATAACAAATACGACTCAAGCCGCCACTTTGACGCTCATGCCTATCGCACCGAAGATTACGAAGGCGTGAAGGATTTTGCCCGTGGTTGCATGCGCACCTATCTAATTCTGAAGGAAAAGGCCGCACACTGGAACGCAGACAAGGAAATTCAATCGATCGTGGCTGAGATCAATGCGGATGATGGATCCATGAATCAATACTTTGGGAAATATTCTGCCGAGAAAGCGAAAGCACTCCAAGGCCAGGTATTTGACCGCTCCGCAATTGCCGGGCGTGGATTGAAGTACGAAAAACTCGATCAACTGACGGTCGAAATCCTGCTCGGTGCGCGATAAGAATTCAACAGCCAGCCGACTCAAAAAGTCGGCTGGCTATGAAGAATAGGAGAAAATATTTATGTAATAAGGAGGTCGTCGATAAAGATAACACAAACGATTTCAAGCCCGTCGAATTCAACAATCTATGCAATAAATAGGAGAGAAAGTATGAAAGCTAAACGTATTTTGATCGCTATTTTTTCAATGGTCGTCATCGCATCCATGGCGCTGACAGCTTGCGGCGGTAACACTGCAGGCGGCAGTGGAAAGACAAAAATCGGTCTTTCCTTCTCCGATTTTGCGACCGAACGCTGGAAGAATGAAGAAGTCTTGATGCGCAGCCTGTTGGAAGAAAAAGGCTACGAAGTCATTTCTGCTGAAGCCAATCATGATGTCAAACTTCAGAACGACCAGATCGACAACATGGTCAGCCAGGGTGTTAAAGGCCTCATTGTTGTCGCAGAAGATGGCGATGCCATCGTCACTTCAGTGGATAAAGCCGCTGACGCGGGCGTGAAAGTAATCGCCTATGACCGCCTGATCAAGACCTCCAAGATCGCCGCCTACTTGTCCTTTGACAATGTTGAGGTCGGAAGACAACAGGCCCTTGGTGTCATGGCAGCGATTGATGCTGATAATTGGGATGTCGACGCAAACGGTCCAGCGCGCGTCGTACAGCTTGCCGGCTCACCCACAGACAACAATGCCACTCTTTTCACCAAGGGCCAGACTGAAATCTTACAACCTTATGTTGACTCTGGCAAGATAGAGATTGTCGCCCAACAGGGTGTGGAAAACTGGGATGCCGCCAACGCTCTCAAGTTGATGGAAAACATCCTCACCGCTCAAAACAATGACATTGACGCGGTAGTTGCCTCCAATGACGGCACCGCCCTTGGTGCTTTGCAGGCAATGAAAGCACAAGGCTTGGCCGGCGTCGTACCGATCTCCGGTCAGGATGCAACTGCCGATGGCAGCAACAGCATCGTCAAGGGCGAACTCACCGTGTCCATCCTCAAGGATATTCGCAATTTGTCGCCTTTGGCCATTGATGTGATGGACAAGTTGATCAAAGGCGAAGCAGTCGAGGGCATGAAGAACTTCTCCCTCGCCGAATTGACCGTGGATGACACCAAGACCGGTGAAGTCCCCTGCGTATTCCTTCAAGTTCAACAAGTCAACAAAGGCAATGTCTATGACCTCGTTGTGAAGAGCGGATTCCAATCTTACGATGATGTTTATCGTGATATCCCCGAATCTGAACGCCCCGCCAAGCCGTAAGACAATGTAAGCAATCCGATACCCGATCCTCAAAGTGAGGGTCGGGTATCCCAGAAACAAATCTTTGAGTCTCAGGAGTTCAAAGTGGATAATGATATTATTCTCGAATTCAAGAACGTAACCAAGAAATTTCCTGGTGTAGTAGCGTTGAACGATGTATCATTTAAAATTCGTCGCGGCGAGATACATGGGATCTGCGGGGAAAACGGTGCAGGGAAATCCACTTTAATGAAAATACTTTCGGGTGTATACCCGCATGACACCTACGACGGTAGTGTGATCTTTAATGGGGAAGAGTTGCGATTAGGCGATAGTGCCATTAAGGAAGCTGGCAATAAGGGAATTGCAATTGTTTATCAGGAACTTACTCTGGTGCCGACCATGTCGGTTGGAGAAAATGTTTTTCTAGGCCGTGAACCAGTGGAACATGGCTCAATTAATTGGAACAAACTCTATGCGGATACACGGGAAATCCTGACAAAATATCAACTGGATGTTTCCCCGCAAGTAACGGTCAAAAATCTCGGGGTCGGCAAAATGCAAATGGTGGAAATTGCCAAAGCACTTTCTGAAAAGGCTTCCATCTTAATTCTGGATGAACCTACCAGCGCCCTGAGCGAAACTGAAATCGACAAGCTAATGGACATCCTTGAGATTCTCAAGAGCAATGGCATTACTTGTATTTATATAACACACAAATTGGATGAACTTTTTCGCGTCACCGATCATATCACTGTTTTACGGGACGGTAAAGAGATCGTGACCCAGGAAACCAAAGCATTGACCCAGGAAAAATTGGTCAGCTATATGGTGGGACGTGAAATGAAAGAGCGTTTTCCGAAGTCAAGCCGTGCTCCGGGTGATGTGGTTTTTAAAGTTGAGGACCTCCATGCGCTTGATCCCAATGAGACAAGTCGCAAGGTATTAAATGGGGTTAGTTTCAATGTGCGTAAGGGAGAAATTCTTGGGATCGCAGGTTTGATGGGGGCCGGGCGGACGGAACTTGTAATGACCCTATTCGGCGAATACGGCAAAATTGTGAACGGGAAAATTCTCTTAAACGGACAGGAAATCAGGCCTGCCAATGCACGCCAGGCAATTGATGCAGGATTAAGTTTGGTACCCGAAGATCGCAAAGGGATGGGGCTTGTCCTCATCCAATCGATCCTGAAAAATATCTCCCTGCCCAATCTGGATCAATTTTCTGGTTTCTTTAGAATTGATGCCGACGCGGAATTAAAAGCCAGCATGGCGCAGTCGAAAAGCTTGACCATCAAAGCTCCCACTCTCCAAGTGGCAGTTGAGACGTTATCGGGCGGGAATCAGCAAAAGGTCGTCATCTCAAAATGGCTGCTGTCAAAACCAGTGGTATTGATCATGGATGACCCGACCCGGGGCGTTGATGTCGGCGCAAAGTATGAAATTTACAAGTTGATGAATGATCTGGCTGAAAATGGTGTTGCGATCATCATGATCTCCAGTGACCTGGAAGAAGTGCTTGGAATGAGCGACCGCGTCATGGTAATGTGCAGCGGACACTCAACCACCACCCTGCCTGTCGCCGAAGCGACTGTGGAACGCGTGATGTCATTAGCCACAGGTATGTCGTCATCCTAAGAGAAATCCATAAAATCCAAACGAGGTAATTCCATGGGTATTTCCAACCAAACCGTACAGGATAAAACCAACTTCAAGTCCGAGTTGTTTCAGGTGTTGCGCCTCAATGTTCAAACGTACACGATCCTGCTCGCGCTGATCGGCATCTGGGCGATCTTCTTCTTCACCACCAAGGGCACGTATCTGGCTCCCCAAAACATTTCCAACCTGTTCCGCCAAATGTCTGTAACAGCATTTTTAGCGGCCGGTATGGTTCTGGTCATTGTGACGGGCAATATCGATCTTTCCGTAGGAAAACTTGCAGGATTCGTTTCCGTCGTCGCGGCTTATTTGCAGGCGAACTTCTGGTACAAATACCTGCCTGATCAGCCACTATTATCCGCAGTACTTACCGTGATCGCCAGCCTTTTGGTCGGTTCATTGTTCGGTGCCATTCAAGGGTACATCATCTCCTTTTTGCGCGTACCCTCATTCATTGTGACTCTGGGCGGTCAGTGGCTTCTTACCGGGCTCATCCTGTTGGTCACGGCCGGGAAAACGATTCCGGCAAATCAACCCTGGTTTTCAGATATCGCCCAGGGATATGTACCGGTAACCTGGGGCTGGATATTTTGCATCGTTGCAATCGCCTTCCTCTTTTGGAATATGTTCCGCAGCCGCCAAAACAAGCGCAAACACGGTTTTGAACTTCAAAATATTTATATTGACCTGCTGGCCGTGGTCTTTGCCGCAGTAGTGATCCTTGTGTACGTCTATAACGTGAACAGCTATAAGGGCATTCAGAATCCGGTGTTGCTGCTCGCGATCACCGCGATGATCATGATTTATGTTTCGAACAATACCCGTTTTGGCCGCTATTCCTACGCCATCGGCGGCAATCGTGATGCGGCACGCCTTTCCGGTATCAGTATCTCGGGAATGGTCTTCAAAATTTTTGTTTTGATGGGCTTCCTCTCCGGCGTCGGTGGCGTCGTGCTGGCATCCTATGTAGGCTACGGCACAACAGCCGCCGGAGCAGGATACGAACTGGATGCGATTGCCGCTTGCATTCTCGGGGGAACTTCCACATTGGGTGGGATAGGCACCATTCAAGGCGCAATGATCGGTGCCCTGATCATCGCCAGTCTCTCCACCGGTTTGCAAATGATGAACGTAGCGCCTGCATGGCAATATGTTTTGAAGGCCATCGTGCTGGTTCTGGCTGTGCTTGCAGACGTGTACTTCAAGAAGAATCGATAAATTATTGAAGTGACAGTTGCTTGCAGCGACTGTCACTTTTTATTTTGAAAACCATGAAAACTGAAAAATTTCTAGGACATGATTGTGTCTCGTTGGAAAATGGGATATTGAAACTTCTTGTTACCCAATCCATCGGTCCGCGCATTCTTTCCCTTGGCTTTGTAAACGGCGAAAACCTGCTGGCGGAACTTCCAAACTTTGTGACCGATTGCCCCGGCAGCGGCACATTCCATTTTTATGGTGGACATCGTCTCTGGCATGCGCCCGAGGAACCCAGCCGTACCTACCTTCCAGATGATGAGCCGGTGACCATTTCCATATTTCAAAATGGATTAAAAGCCACGCAGCAAACCGAACCCAAAACTGGTCTGCAAAAATCAATTGAGATCCAGCTGATAGCTGATTCTGCCCAAGTCACGCTGACACATCGCATCACTAATCACAGCTTGTGGGATGTGACTTGTGCTCCCTGGGCGATCACGCAATTCAAGACGGGTGGCACGGCGATCTTTCCTCAAATTAAGACAGATACCGGTGTTCTCCCCAATCGCACTTTGACATTGTGGCCGTACACTGAGATGACCAACCGCAATGTCCATTGGGGCAGAGATTATATTCTGGTTCAAGCCAATATGACATCTCCCTTCAAGATCGGCTTCCCCAATCCGCGCGGATGGCAGGCCTATTGGATCCAAGGAACCTTATTCGTCAAACGTGCTGAATACAATGCCCAAGCTGAATATTATGACCACGGCAGTTCAAGCGAAAGCTATTGCAATGACAAGTTCATTGAACTGGAAACGCTTGCTCCTATCACAACGATTGCACCCGGAGCGACTGCTACACATATCGAAACATGGAATTTATACAAGGATATTGAAAACCCGCAAAATGAAAAAGAAGCGCAAACTCTTGCAGATAAATTGGGACTGGCGTAAAAATTCTGGGTTTGCATATCATTGAAATCCTTTGGAGTTATGCACAGTAATTAAAAAATCGGAGTAAAAATCATGGCATATTTTCTCGGAATAGACACATCCACCACATCCAGCAAGGCCTTGATCATTGACGAACACGGCGAAGTGATTGCGGTTGCTTCTTCCCCGCACACATTGCAAAATCCCAAGCCGTTATGGTCGGAGCAGAATCCGTTGGAGTGGTGGGAGGCTGTATCGGCGAGTATCCGCTCCGTGTTGGAAAAAGCAGGCATCAGCAGAGACCGAATCGCCGCTGTCGGGTTGACTGGTCAAATGCACGGGCTGGTCCTGCTCGATGATGCAGGAAATGTACTTCGTCCAGCGATCCTGTGGAACGATCAGCGTACACAGAGTCAATGCGATGAGATCCATCAACGAGTTGGAAAAGAAAAATTCATTCAGATCACTGGCAATGTCGCATTGACCGGATTTACTGCGCCCAAAATTTTATGGGTGAAAGAAAACGAACCCGACGTATATGCCAAAGCCAAGCATGTGCTTCTGCCAAAAGATTATGTACGCTACAAACTCACAGGCGAATATGCGATGGATAAGGCCGATGGCGCAGGCACGGTGCTGTTTGATCTAAAAAAACGAGATTGGTCTGATGAAGTTTTAGCTGCGCTCGATATTCCGCGAGCATGGATGCCAAAAACATTTGAAGGGACTGAGTTTACAGGACACATCAATGAAGAAGCCGCACGACTCACCGGCTTAAAAGCAGGCATACCTGTTGCCGCAGGCGGCGGCGATCAGGCGGCAGGTGCGGTAGGTGTGGGAGCCGTGGAACCTGGAATTGTGGGATTAACTGTCGGCACGAGCGGCGTTGTGTTTGCAACCACACCATCCGCATTGATCGAACCTGAGGGACGGCTGCACGCATTTTGCCATGCAGTTCCCAACATGTGGCATTTCATGGGGGTGATGCTTTCGGCTGCGGGGAGCTTGCAATGGTATCGTGACACACTTGCACCTAACATGAGTTTTGATGATTTATTAAAAGAGGCCGAAGCGATCCACGAAGGTAGTGAAGGGTTGCAATTCCTGCCTTATCTTTCCGGTGAACGCACGCCTCATCCCGACCCGTTGGCGCGCGGCGCTTTCATTGGCTTGACTCTACGCCACAGCCGCGCGCACATGACACGCGCTGTACTGGAAGGCGTGGCTTTTGGGCTGAAGGATTCATTCACATTGATCCAAAACGCAGGTCTTGGCAAGGTAACACAAGTCCGCGCTTCGGGTGGTGGTACAAAAGGCGCGCTGTGGCGTCAGATCATGGCAGATGTTTTGAACGCGGAGTTGGTTACGGTTAATACCACGGAAGGCGGCGCGTATGGAGCGGCATTGCTTGCAGGTGTCGGCACAGGGGCATGGAACAGTGTAGTAGAAGCATGCAATGCATGTATTAAAGATCACGGGGAGCACCAAGCCTAAAGCTTCATCAGTGGATGCGTATCGAAAGCCCTATGCAATTTATCAAGGTTTGTACCCCGCATTAAGGGAAAGTTTCCGAGCTCTTGGTACGAGAATTTGAGGTAAATAGGTCTGTGAATTTCAGGATTACTTATTCGAATTGGGATGATGCAAAGACAGATACATGCGGTGGTGAGTAACGCCAAGGCAATGTGCAAGAATAGAATCTTTTTAGCTTTAGAAAACATATTGGGTCCTCCTAATACGGAGGACCCAATAGTAATCTGAGGTTTCGTTTGTCTCCAGCGCAGGATTGTACAGGAAGATATGCACTGAATGGCTTATAAGGAATGTCACACGGGAAGGTTTGACAATGCCTGCGCTTCGTAGTGATGACGTCCATCATTTCCAGCGGCGGCCACTGCTTTGATCATTGCCTCTGTAGTGACTTTCCTGCTGTCGTAATAGACGTCAGCCAATCCCATCTGCAAGTACATTTCCACATGATGAATTCCGTCCACCAATACCAGAGAATTCCTCACACGCATGGCGCAATTCTGGCAACCCATCCCCGCAACCATGAGATGAATATGGTCTGCAGTGCTGAGCACACCATCCAAAACAGTTTTATTTACCGGTTCGACGTGACAATTCTGTTCCATGATCTTTACTCCTGTAATTTGATAAATAGTGCTTCGAAGCATTTACATTCTCATTGCCATTGGGAGGGTGAAGAGAACGACGTTCATAATCGTCAGGATGACCATCAACACCGCAAAGGGTGCGAATGTCCCCCAAACCTTTTCACCGGAATGATTCGATTTGGAGATGCGATAGGCTGTATAGAGCGAGCCAATAAAGCCGAGGGCGATCAACCCAAATTGAAGCCATTGGATCTCTTGCATGCCGAGAATGGCAGCCGACGCGCTGTGGATTTCCATCCCGAACAATGCCATACCCGTATAAAGAATGGATTTACCTTCCGCCAACAGATGGAATAGGTTATGAGCAATGTGTCCTGCCATATCCAGCGCGATGATGGCGTAACCAAAGCGGGCAAAGTTTTCCACAAGTGAGGCTTTATTGAATTTGCTCGCGATCCAGGAAGTCAGGCTGAGCAAAGCCACCGGGATAATGATGGCGGTCGCAAAGGTGATACTGAATGTGATCGCGTAGTTGGTCGTACCGGTCACGTTCTCCAACCACTTCAGCATCGATCCCCAGACTTCGAGCATGGTCACATTCTGAACAAATACAATGCCCATAATGACCGCTGAAAGGAAGGCTTCCTCTAGTTTTGGCTTGCGAATGAACCACAATTCCTTGGTGGGCGGACGTACAGTCAATTGAATGGAGTTGTTGGGACAGCCCTTGATACATTCCGCACACAGCACACAGTTGGCACTGGAAGTCATGGTCTTGGGAAATTCATACAAGGGACAGGGCATGGATTGGTCCGTGCCTTTATAGCAGGCGGCAATGGTGCATGTGGCACAAATTTCCGGAGTTCCGCGCAGGCTCAACATGCCATTGCGAGCGTAGTTACCTGAAAGTCCGCCTAGGAAACAAACGTATCTGCAAAAGGTACGGCGTTCATAAAAAGCACCGGAGATGATGACACCCGTGGTAAGCGTCAACATTAGAACACCGGAACCAAGCGGGTTTTCCACCACACCCCAGACATGGTCACTCCAGGTGATAAAGATGAAGAGCGCATCAATGATCCAGATACCATATTTTTTCAGGAAGCGCGGAGCCGGGCGATTGTTGCCAACAAACTTTTGTACGAGGTCGTTAATCTTTGCGAACGGGCAAATGGCACACCAGAAACGCCCGAGGAATAGGAAGATGATCGGGATGAGCGGCCACCACAACACCCAGGTCAGGGCAGTGCCAAAGTTGTCATGCGCAGATTCAGGTCCCAGAATAAGCTCGAACATGATGACCATGAAGATCAGCAGGGTGGGCCATTGAATGATGCCGGGATACCAGCGGCTGCGCAGAAAACGGTCGATCCACTTGTTGTTGAGCAGGTTTCCGCCATTCAGCAGGGAAAGGTTGGGGTTTGGAAGGGAAGATGTCATTGCAATCACCTCTTAAGCTTTTGTTGGAATTTTCTTGCGTTTCATGAAGGCAGCGACAGACATGACCGAGGCATTTATGCCAGCAAAACCTGCCAGAATACCATACTTGGCATCGAGTCCTGCAACGGTCACGGGGAATTCGACTTCTGTTAATTGCCCATCCATAGTGAAATGAATATTGAAGACCCATTCCCCGGTTCGGTTAAACGAGATATGTCCTGAATATTCGCCGAACTCATGCCCGGTCTCCAGAACGATCTGTGCCGGCTCTTCGTCATGGGAATCTTGCGGTTCATCGTGTATGGATGCTTCGTTTGATTCAGGTTCGGTCCCCATATCCATGCCCGACATACTATTCATATCATCTGCAGATGCAGCCTCAGTAGGCATGTCCATCCCGCTCATGCCGTCAGACCCAGATGATTCAGAGTTGATATTTTCCTCATGCTCCGACATTTTCTCTTCTGGCATGACGATCACTCCCACTTCGGCATTCGTGACAGGCATGCCCATTGCATCGGTAATCCGGACGTGGAATTCGTTCTCGCCCAATTTGGGAGACTCCACAAAAGTCAACCGTATGTGATAACCATTGACTTCCTTTTCGATCCCCTCCCCTTCGCCATCTGCCAGGACACTTTGAAGCGGCACTGACATAAAAATGGCAATGGCGAATATCATCACCACGTAATGAAACCATGTTTTCTTCATACGAAACCTGCCTCCTGTTTTGTAAGCATAGTTACCAAATCTTATCGTGTTCAACTTGATTCCAAGAGCGCGGAATGGCGCGTCTTGTGGCAAGCTGAATGACTTATGAAGAAAGTCACTCCAGGTTTATGACAAACTGATTTGCAGTTTGATAGTGCGCGACGCCTCCGAATCAAAAACCTCCCGGCTAAGGAGGTTCTTGATTATCAGCCTTGCTATACTATTTATTCATTATCAAGGGGTTTGTTGCACTTCGCCAGCTGTCTGCAAAGATCCGATTTTCATCTCCAAAATGGCTTACTTTTCCAATTCGTTTAATTTAACTTGCATCTGATCGATCTCTTCCTGCTGGCTTGAAATTATAGACTTACATAATTCCTTTATTTCAGGGTCCTGTATGTCTGTCTTTTCACACATTAGTATCGCCGATGCATGGTGTGGGATCATAGATCGCAAAAATTGCTTATCTGATACAGCACTCTGTTGTCTTATGAATAAAAAGAGTGCAATCAAAATAATAGAACTTGTGGCGACAATGACCAAATTCAGCTTCTTGTCCATATACATGGACCCCATTAAGGCAATTTCGATGATTAGCATAGGCGCAGTCATTAGACCTGCCATATAAAATTGATTAATGTTAAGAAATACATTTGCAAACGTATTAACCATTGCATACATGAGCACATACATGGAGGCAAAAGATAACACAGCCATAATTAGCAATTTTTTGTAGTGCTCGTTTTTCATAGGCATTTTCATTTGGCGGTCCCTGCTCTTTGTATAAAAAAATCGAAATGGTCCACCTTTTCATCTTGCAAACCATTCCCAAGTTAATAGAATAATTCTATGAAGATGGCGGTTTGGGATTGCTGTTGTTTTTCACGAGCCAGATGATGCCAAATGCTGCCAGCAATAGCAAGCCGACAGGGAACAGCCACATGAAGATCATCCCCACCCAATTGAGGGGAGAAAGAGAGGCCCCCAGTTACCCATCATGCCGCCAGGTCCCATCATGTTCCATCCACGATAACCCCAGCCGCCCATCATCATGCTCCCGCCAAAAACGAATAATAGAATAACTACGCCGATAACCCCAATAGTAAACCAATTATTTTTTTGCATTTTATTTTCCTTATATGAGAAGTTATGTTCATTCTACAAAATATATTTCCGAATTACATCCGCCAACTGGGGAGTGTTCATCTCCACTGCTTGGAGGAAACTCAATTGACAGAATGACGGAAAGGGTAAGAACAATTGGAAATTTTTATTCGAAAAATTGTCAAAAAAGAATGAGCCTCCCAATTGGGAGGCTCATTCTAAAGGGGAGAAATTTCTAGTGTCGATGGGCTTGCAGATATTTATCGGGGTTCTCGTCGAAAGATTTCTTGCAGCCGAGCGAGCAGAAATAATAGGTCTGTCCGTTGTATTCGGACTTGCCAGCGGCAGTGTTCGGGTCAATATCCATATGGCAGACGGGATCATGAACGGTTGTAGTCATAGCTTGGTCTCCTTTCGCTAAAATTTATCGTCACGTATACAGACTATTTGAGTCAGCGCCTTTTTACCCGAGGCTGATGCGCCATTTTGCCTATCTACGTGAACGGATTTTGACGTTCATCGCTTCACAACCGGACCGTGAGCCTGGTTCCCGTTCCCGGAGTGGATTCAATCTCAAGCCGTGCGTCGATCAGATTGGCGCGCTCATAGACACCCAACAGACCAAAATGTCCGGAAGGGGCAAACTGTGTAGGGCTGTGCGGAACTTCAAAACCCCTACCATTGTCGGACACCTCCATTTTTACCTCATCAGCAGTGAAGGCGATATTCAAACCAGCCTGGCTGGCATTGGCATGTTTGCCCACATTATTGAGGGATTCCTGCGCGATGCGATATAGTGATAATTCCGCTTCCCGCAAAAGACGACGCTCCTGTCCATCTTTATGGAAGCTAATGGGAAGTTGGTGATTCTGGCTCATCTCACGAGCCAGCATTTCCAATGCGGTGACCAGTCCCAGATCTTCAAGATAGATTGGACGCAGGGCACGCGTGAGACGCCGCAGATTCTCGACCGTCTCTTCAGATAACGTTTCCAATTCTTTGAGTAAACGCCTGCTGGTTTGATCCTTGACCGTTTTTTGTGCAAGCTGAACGCGCTGCTTCAATGCGATCACGTCTTGAATGGTGTCATCGTGCAGTTCACGCGCCAGACGCATACGCTCATCCTCCTGCGCGGATGTGATCGCACCAATGTAATCGTGTAACCCATCCTGGGCAGACTGCACCTTACGGGACATTTCAGCCAACTCCATTTGCAGATGCTGCACTTCGGAGATTCCGCCCACAGATTCTTGAATGGCTTCAAAATCACCCCACGCCAGTGCAGCGGCTTTGGCTTCTAGTTTCTGCAAGGGCTGTACGATCTGTCTCGCGCCGAACCAGAGTGCAAAAAGGGCGAGGACAAAGGCAGGGACAAGTACAAGCGGCGCCATTTGGGTGAGTTGCAAAGAGGGGCTCACCACCATTTCCCACTCTTCCTCGGTGACCAATGCCCAGCCCGTCAATTCAATAGGACTGTAAGCCACTACATGTTCTGTATCACTCATCTTTACATAAAGCACACCGTTCTCTCCTGCCAGAGCTTCTGCCACACCGGGGTGATGTGGGTCAAGGCTATCTTCAGCAAGGACTCCACTCACATACAGAGGCTGACGTGAACCATCCAACAGGAAAATGGTGACATGGCTTCCCACTGGATAGGTTGGCAAAAGGGTTTCAACAGCCAACGTTTCCGGTGAAAACGCGCCAGCAACGACCACATTCTCGGATGGAACATAGACAGAAACAATGACCAGTGAATGTCCCGAGACAGGGTCAGTGACCGGGGACGAGAAAACAGGTTCGAGGCTTGTGCTGAGCGTGGTCGAAGCATCTGATGGAGAAGCGAGAGAAAGGGTTTCGCTATTTTGGGATACCCATCTCCAAAATCCTTCGTTGTCTGTGTTGGCGATAAGACCATTGGCATTATTGAAAAAAGCGATCCCCCCATCAAAATCCTCGGCAAGATCATTGGTGGTGGCGAGGATCTCATCAAAGGTCAAATCACTGGAGGTCAGTACCGCCATACTGGTAATAGTTGACACACGATGATGTAGCTCGGATTGCAATGCGGCGGCGGAAGATTGCACCGCTCGTTCATCGCGCTCACCAACCAGAGCACGCATATCCTGCTGATGCATGTTGACACCGCCGAACGCAATGAATAGCAATAAGAGAGTAAGCGGCAATATCGTGAATGCAAAGAGTTGCGTCAAGCCGCGCCAACCGGGAAGGAAATGTTTCATTCTTCTGGATTATTACCTGTACTCTGTGAGATCAACCCAAGCGAGACCGCCCGCATTACAGCTTCAGTGCGGCTATTGGATTGCAGTTTGGCAAAAATATGTGCCAAATGCCCCTGCACGGTGCGGTCACTGATCGATAATTGAATGCCAATAGACTTATTGGTGTATCCTTTGGCTGCAAGTCGTAATACATCCAACTCACGATCAGTCAGCGGGTCAATCAATTTTTTCTCTTGACCTTTGAATAGACTGGACATTAACTTCTTTGTAATGGATGGGTCGAGTGCAGATTTGCCTTCATTCACATCTCGAACCGCCTGAATGAGATCATCTGCCTGCCCAGTCTTGAGCACATATCCATTCGCGCCCGCCTGTAGAACAGCCATCACATACGGGTCGTCATTGTAGGCAGTCAGGATCAAGACACCTACTTCCGGCAGATGGGCGCGCACCCAGCGCGTCACCTCGATGCCGCTGGCTTTTGGCATTTGGATATCAAGCACAGCCACATCCGGCTTATGGTTTTGGATAAGTGCCTGCGCTTCTTCGCCATCCCCAGCCTCTGCGACGACTTGGATATCTTTTGCACTCTCCAGCAGCTGACGAATCCCAGCGCGGACAATATGATGATCATCTGCCAAAAGAACGCGGATCTTGTCCTTTGATTTGTTCGATAATTTTGCCATAATCGTATTTTTCCAATTCCTGATTCAAGGCTTGGGACTGCACCATATGAGGGAAAACCAGCCAGACAATGCCCAAACCCGTCAGTAGTTCGGAGAAGAAGTGTATGGTTATTGTCACGAAAGCCCTGACCGATATCCCCAGGGTCACTGAGCCTGTGCCTGCCTCCATCTATTATAAGGGCAGCAGGAGCAAAACGAATCCCAACCAACTTAAGGTTTTGATCCTGCGATCAAGAGGTCGCTTTCCCCGCGCCAGTCCATCCCAGATTCGTGAACATCGGTGCGAGGATTCTTCCGACGAGAGTCAAACCAGGGCTAAAGGCCCCGACGTGACTCTATCTACTTTTTGCTGGGCATTACTTGACTGTAATCGGGAGTTTCATATTCGCTTCGTAATGGCCTGGGGTATGGCAGGCAAGTTCCAACGCACCTGCCGGCGCGGTTTCTGTAAAGGAAAAATCCAATGTAGCAGTTACACCCGGCTGCAGTTTTTCCGTCGCGATCATTGCCAAAGCCATCTGATCCATTTCTCCCATGTCCATTCCCATCCCCATCTCGTCGGCAGTCAATGGAGGCATGATCATAAATTCATGCTCAACGGTACCTGCATTGGTTACGATAAAACGATATGGAACGCCGGATTCAAAATCAGTTACAGATGATTCGATTCCAAATTCAGTCAAGGTGATCTGAACCTCGATCGAATCCCTGACTTTCTGCCCACTACAGGCGGTGAGCAGAAACCCTGTAACTAGTAAAACTATTAATACTTTCTTAAATACAAACATCTCTTCTCCTATAAATTTAAGTTTTATTTCAACGCAAGTGTAGACAATTCGCGTTGAAATTTCGAGAGCCAAATATCGCATACGAAAATAAGCAATATTGCCTACCCATCCTAGAGAACCTGAATCGTCCATCGAACATCCAATGCCCTCTGAATCGCAGGGAACTTCAGTTCCCCACCGAGTTGTCCTTCCTGGCTTACACAACTTTAACAACAAGATTGTCAACGGCGAGGAATGGTTGTATGAGATGCAGATCTTTACATCGTTGGCCATCTATATGCAGGGTATATACTTGAACATCTGCAAGGCAATAATGCATTGAAAACCAATGGTCTGGTCATTGGCTCGCCAGCTTTCCAAATTTCCGCCAATGGCGTAAATACTCCATCGACGAAAGTTGGATGAGATTGGGTACTGAAAAGCCAAATAAAACTTGGCGCAGGTTAAGCACAAGCCCTCGTTGAATTTATAACCGCGCAGAAGAGCTTACTGGAAAAATATCATCGTATCCTCAAGTTACCCCGCACGATTGCAGACTTGGCGGGAAGTGATGAGATCCAGTCACCGCATCTAGCAGAGTCGCTGCAATATCGTCCGAAGGTCATCGTGGGGCAATTCTTGTAATGTATTGAATGTAACTTTGACGGGCTACCGAGCTCTATATTTTGATCAATTTCTCAACTGCCGTGACCTTCCAAAGATGGCAGAGGCGATCAATGCGATTGAAAACGGGATGAAAAACTGTGGATACCCGTTGCTGTGCGAGCCGATGAAATCCAACCCAGGGACTTTGTTGAGCGGGCCGAGATACCAGATGACCATATATAAGATCTCAAACAGTTTGCTGGTTCCGCTCCAGACGCCTGAGGCGAGGGCGAGTGATGGGATGAAGAACGCGCCTGAAAACAAAGCCAGCAATCCGATTGTGTCGCCGTCGATGGCGAAGCGAAGGGCTGCGCCGCTTGCCATGATGAGCGTGACGATGAATCCGGCGATCCATTGCGCGGGGAGTTGACGCATGAGCGGGGACGCGGAGGAGAAGGTCAACTGCTGGACGTTGTTGTGAATTTCACGGTTGCCGATGGCTGACCAAATTAAGATGGGCCAGATCCATGCGAAGGGCAGAACGATCTCACGCGTGGTTGCAGATGGATTTGCGAAGCAGGCGATGATGAGTCCTGCGGCGGCGATGTACCACCACCAGCGTTGACCTTTGAGCAGTAGTTTCAATTCAGCAACGAGGACTCTTGAGAAACTGAATCCATTCGCGGCGGCGTTAAGAGGAGTCAGACGGGGCGTGGGTAATGCTTGAGATGTTGAACCAATTTCGGGCGCAGAGTCTGAGGCGGTGCTTTTTATCCTCTTGGGTTTTGCGCGCGAGGGATCGAATCTATCGAAGAAGATCGCGGCGAGCAACGTCAAAAGAATGGCGAGGCCGATGAAGGCGAAGCGGGTGGCGATGATGGCGGGAGTCCATTCGATGCCTGTCCAGGTGAAGGTGCCGATGATGGGCGTGTCCATGCCGCCGAGCATGAAACTGCCGCCATAATCGGGAAAGACTTTAATCACTTCTTCCGCCATGTCTGCTTTGAGCAGGGCGAGGCCCATCGGTTCGATGGCTGGATAGGTGTTGATGAAATCCTGTTCCATGATGAATGGGAGCATCATGATGAAGCCGAAAAAATAAACGATGTTGCCGAAGCCGCCCGATAAAAATGGGATGGCTTCAAAGAGCACAGCCACCGCGGCGACGAGCGCCATGAGCGGCATGACGATGTACACAAATGGCAGCAGGTATGCGCTGAGGTTGACTTGTGTGCTTTCGCCGCTGAGGAATTGAATGACGATGCCGAAGATGGCGAGGATGACGACCATGAGCATTAAGACGGCGAAGTTGCTGATCCATTTGCCGAGCGTGTACAGCGGACGGGTCATGGGCGTGGTGGCCATGATCTGCCCGACGCCTGTTTCGCGGTCGCGTGCGACGGAGCCTTTGACGAGATAGAAACCGAACCAGCCGATGAAGAAGGTCGCGATGATCGACATCATGCCGCCGACCCATGCGGAGTTGAACTCGCCGCGATAATCGCCAAGTTGCAAGCGGACATTGCCAACGGCGGTTTGATAACCAAGCAAAGATGCCAGCCCAAGCATGACGAGAAAACTATAACGGCGCACGCGTTCCAAAAAATCGGCGCGGGCTAAATGATAGATGACGCGCGAGGATTTCATTGTTTACCGCCGATGAAATAGAGATACGCGTCTTCAAGATTTGGTGAGGCATTCTCTGCCTGCGCTTCGGGTTTCTCCGCGCTGACCACGCGCACTTGAACGCCGTCGCTTCTGCGGATGGTTCCGCTGACGATGTGCTTTTGCTTGAGCGCGGGCAGGTCGTCGCTTTGAACTGTCCACTCCCAAACTTTATTTTCAAGTTCTTTGAGAAGATTTTCAGGCGCGTCCTCGCGCAAGAGTTGACCTTTGTTGACGAGGGCAATATGCGTGGCGGTCGCTTCCACATCTGAAACGATGTGAGTTGAAAGAATCACAATGCGTTCGCCAGATAGATCCGAAAGCAAGTTGCGGAAGCGCACACGTTCTTCAGGGTCGAGGCCAACGGTGGGTTCATCCACGATGAGCAGCTGCGGGTCGTTGAGCAAGGCTTGCGCGATTCCCACGCGCTGCTTCATGCCGCCCGAATATCCGCCCAGCGGACGTTTCGCGGCTTCCACAAGATTCACAAGTTGCAGAAGTTCGTCAATGCGTTTCTTTGCGGATGCGGCATCCAGCCCTTTGATGGCGGCCATGTATTCGAGAAATTCCACGGCGTTGAGGTTGGGGTACACGCCGAAATCCTGCGGAAGGTATCCGAGCACATCACGCAATGTGTCGGGGCTTTTCACAACGTCCACGCCGTTCCATGTGATCGTGCCGTCTGTGGGTTTGGTGATGGTGGCGAGCATGCGCATGAATGTGGATTTGCCCGCGCCGTTCGGGCCGAGCAATCCTAAAATGCCAGGTTTGATCTCAAGGGAAAAATCTTTCAATCCCCAAAATCCGCGTTTGTATTCTTTGCCGAGCTTGTTAATAGTAAGTCGCATAATGGTCTCCAATAATTCAGCGATTTCAAAATGGCAGTCTGTTTACGAGGCTTGTAATAGATTGGTTGTATTGATTTTAAATGATTTCTGATTCGCTGATACTATCCGCCTGGCTAGTTCAAGACTCTCTTCACGGACAGGGATTTCTTTTTGCTTTTCAATACAATTGATCTTATGAAACCAACACAACGCCCCTACCAAACCGAAGAAGACTACTGGTGCATCCGCGAGTTCCTGCGCGAGGTGTCGCTTCACAATAACCGCCATGACTTTTCATGGTCGCTGTTACGCTGGGACTACTGGCGCTGGCATGTCAACGAGAACATCTTCCACATGAAGCTCGAAGATGTCGTCACGCTTTGGGAGTTGAACGGGCAGATCGTCGCAATGCTCAACCCCGATGGTGATAACGAAGCGTTCTTCCAAATCCACCCCGCGTTCCAGGATCAGGTATCCATGTCCGAGATGCTGGATGTCGCCGAGGCGAAACTTCCCAAAACGAAAGATGAAGGCAAAAAGGAATTGATCGTGTGGGTGAATGCGGCGGATGAAGCGACAAAAGGACTCTTCACCGAACGCGGATACGTCCGCTCGAAGTTTCTCGCCGAACACATGCGCCGCCGCTTCTTTTCCCAACCGATACCTGATTCTGCCCCGAAAAGCGGATACTCCGTCCGCGCCTTGGGTGACGAAAACGAATTGCCCGCGCGCAGTTGGCTCTCGTGGAAAGTTTTTCACCCCGATGAGCCGGACGAAAAGTATCAAGGCTGGGAATGGTACAGGAACGTGCAACGCGTTCCGCTCTATCGCCGCGACCTCGATATCGTCGCTGTTGCAGAAGATGGCGAACTCGCCGCGTTCTGCACCGTTTGGTTCGACGATGTGACCCGCACCGCGGTCTTCGAACCTGTGGGCACACACCCCAATCACCAAAAACGCGGACTCGGCAAAGCCGTCATGAGCGAAGGCTTGCGCCGCGCCGAAAGACTCGGCGCGACGCTGGCAACGGTCAGCTCGTATGGAACTGCCGCACACGCGTTGTATGAATCCATGGGATTTACAGAATTTGATTTATTGGAACCGTGGATTAAGGAATGGTAAATACATTGGAAAACGAAAATGCCTGAGACCATCGAAACCATCCTAAGCCGTAGAAGCATACGCTGTTTCACGCCTGACCCTGTGGAGCATGAGACGTTGATCACATTGTTGAAAGCCGCGATGGCGGCTCCCACTGCGTGCAACTCCCAGCCATGGGAGTTCATTGTGGTGACGGAACCTGAGGTGCTTGATCAGATCCGCGCGAAGTTCTTATTTGCGAGATACAACGCGCCCGCCGCGATCGTAGTGTGTGGCAATCCAGATATTGCCAACAACGTGGAAGGACGCAGACATTGGGAACAGGATTGCAGTGCCGCCACTGAGAACATCCTGCTTGCGGCGGCGGGACTGGGACTCGGCGCAGTGTGGATCGGCGTCCACCCATACCCAAGCAAGATCAAGCCCGTCGCCGAAGTGCTGGGCATCCCTGAAAATGTCATACCGTTGTGCATGGTCTATGTTGGACATCCCGATGAGACAAAACCGCCAAGCAATCGATACAATGAGCACAGGGTCTATTGGCAATGCTACGAGCCGCGCAAACGCAAGGCAAAGATAAAGAACGCAAAATATACTTGATATGGAGGCACCATGAACCCAACACTCACATACTTCACCCAACAAGGTCTGATCTCTGACCCTGGGAACCATGTCTCTCTCTTCGATAACCTACCCACTTCCATCCCTGAACTGGTCAAACTCGTGCAGGGAGTCACCATCCACGTCTTTTGGGCGGAGCACTATGGATTCAAAGCGCCACCTGAACGCATGGCTGAACTGCAATTGCGCTGGATGGAAAAACGCCTCGCACGCACACTGGAACTTGATCCTCGTCCATTGACCGAGCCGCGCCCTATCGAAAAGAAACTGCTCGGCAACTGCCGCGACCATTCATTGCTTCTTGTTTCCATGTTGCGCCATCAGGGAATCCCTGCGCGCGCTCGTTGCGGTTTCGCGGCCTACTTCCTACCCGACCATTTCGAAGATCACTGGGTGGTCGAGTATTGGAATGCGGAACAAAACCGCTGGGTGCTCGTAGATGCACAACTCGATGCGTTGCAACAGGATGTCTTGAAGATCAACTTCGATGTCCTCGATGTACCGCGCGACCAGTTCATCGTCGGCGGGAAGGCATGGCAGATGTGCCGCACGGGCGAACAAGACCCCGATAAGTTTGGCATCTTCGATATGCACGGACTCGGCTTCGTGCGCGGTGACTTTGTCCGCGATGTGGCATCGCTCAACAAAATGGAACTGCTCCCGTGGGATTGCTGGGGCGTGATCCTCAACGAATCGCTCGACGACCCCGCTGACCTCGCCGCTCTCGATGAAGTCGCCGCGTTGACTGCAAACGACGAGCCCGACTTTGAAACCGTCCGCACACGCTACGAATCCGATCCGCGCCTGCTCATGAACGGCAAACTGCTCAGTTACGTCAACGGTGGCATGGTCGAAGTAAACATCCCTGATCACGACCTGTCCATCTGGATAGTGAAGACTCCCCAGCGACGGGGGGAGTCTTTTGTTTTCAAAGGCTATGATACAAGTAACAAAGCCTTCAATTCAGGAGAATAATAATGGAAAACAATTTTGTAGATTGGAAACGTGTCGGCATCTTTATCCCGTTTGTGTTTGGCATCGTCTGGGGTTACGGCATGCACCGATCATCTAAGTAGGTTCATCATGAAACACATTCCTAATTCTTTATTACTAACGTTTATCTTCGTGCTTAGCGCCTGCACTCCCATCGCCACTGCGATACAACCGACACAGATCGTAAGCACTCCAACAATTACTGCCCCAACGGAAGTCTTTCAGCCCATAAACACGATTAAGATTTCTGCTCCTTCTCTGAAAAACAATCTTGTTGGTGAAGCCGCAGAAAGGACAATCCAAGTCTACTTGCCGCCTTCCTACGGCATTCCAGACAAACACTTTCCGGTGATCTATTATCTGCCCGGCTATGGCGACAGCGGCATGATCGGTTTTAACCTTCCAGACAGCATGGATAGATTGGTCAGCGATGGAAAAGTGAATGAAATAATCATCGTTGTGGCCAATGGGATGAATAAACTCGGCGGTAGTTTTTATACCAATTCACCTGTAACAGGCAACTGGGAGGATTTCATCGCCCAGGATGTAGTCGGCTATGTGGATGGTCACTTTCGCACTTTGGCACAGGCCGAATCGCGCGGCATTACAGGCCACTCGATGGGCGGCTTCGGTGCGTTGAACATTGCCATGCATCGTCCCGATGTGTTTGGCGCGGTATACAGCATGAGTCCTGGCTTGTTCGACGAGAATGGATTGGCTGAATCGCAAATGTTCGAGAGCGAAAGGCTGATTCAGAGTTTCATCAAATTTGAAGAAAAGCTATCAGCCCTCCCGTTGGAAGAGGCGAAGACGAAGAATATCTTCTCACCGAGCAGTTCACGCTGTCCCACGGTTTCGCATTCGCGTCCAATCCCGATCGGCAACCTCCCTATTTTGATTATCCCTTCGCCGAAGTAGGTGGTCAGTTGATCCGCGACGATGAGGTTTGGAAAAAATGGGAGAGCGGCTTTGGCGGCATCGCCGATGAAGTCATACTATACAAGGACAACCTCCTCAAACTCAAAGGCATCGTTGTGGATTACGGCGAATACGATGAGTACAACTGGATACCCAAAGGCTGCATCTATTTCGGTGAACAACACCGCGGCGGGCATTCCTGTTAAAGTGGAAGCCTACAGCGGCTCGCATCAAAGCGTGCTCGGAGAACGCATTCGAGATTACATGCTTCCGTTTTTTCGGCTGTATTGAAGTTCGAGTAAGGAGAAAAAATGAATCGCAAACAACTCACTGTATATTTGATTTTGCTCGCTGGGTATGCACTTTCTGCTTATGTAACCTATGCCTTTTTCATGGATGAACTCGTCGCAACCATTGGCGTCTCCATGCCCGATATGGGCGTCCCCGACTGGGTTGGGGCTTGCCAACGCAGGTAGCGTGTTTGTGCTCTACGGTTTGTTCGGGCTGGCGGGTCTTTGGTTTGCCCGCAAACTCGAACTGCCTGGCATCTTCAGCGAAGACGGAAACTGGCGACGCTGGTTCGTCATCCCCTCTTGTGTTGGGTCTGGTCTGCGGTGTCTTTCATTATCGTTGGCGACCTGCTCTTCGCTCCCATCAATGGCTTTGGCAGGTTCCCCATCCGACCTTTCCCGTTTCCATACTTGCATCCCTCAGTGCGGGCATCGGTGAAGAGATCATGTTCCGTGGATTTGTCTTCGGCTTGTGGGGATTCATCCTCAACTGGCTGTTCAAACGCTTCAACGGACGCACCGTCGCATTGTCGTGGATCGCCAACGTCATCGCCGCGCTTGCATTTGGTGCCAGCATCTCGGCACCATCTTCCTGCTGACAGGCGCTTCATCCTTAGCCGATCTGAATCCTGTGCTATTGGCAGAAGTTTTCATCCTCAACGGTGTCGTCGGACTCCTCGTAGGCGAACGCTACATGAAAGACGGACTGGTCGCCGCGGCGGGAGTCCACTTCTGGGCGGATGTTGTCTTCCACGTGGTGTGGGGATTGTTCTAAAAGGAGTTTCACATGTCAACATTTACTCCATGTTCACATCGCCCGAAGGCGAAAAGGAAGTGCTAGTGCCCTATCAAGCCATCATGGACAAATGGGCGACCTCCCTGCCAGGAATTAACCATCTCGACCAGTTTCGGCGAGACCCACGTCATCGCCAGCGGACCCAAGACGCGCCGCCTGTTGTCCTGTTACTGCGTTGCTGGCATCTGCAATGTCGTGGTACCGAAATGTCGACGCGTTGAGTCAGTCCTATCGAGTCTATGCTGTGGATGTGATTGGCGAAGGGAACAAGAGTCGTCCCGTCAAACCGATCACGTCACTTGATGATTTCCTGCAATGGTTCACAGAAGTGATCGATGGTTTGGGCATAGACACCTTGTACCTGGCTGGCAATTCCTATGGCGGTTTCACAGGCGCCTACTACGCCATGAAACTTCCAGAACGGATTCGCAAACTTGTGTTGATCGGTCCCGCCGCGACAATTTACAAGATGCGACCTTTCTACACACACATGTTCATCCCCAAAGCAATCTATGGATTCTCCCCAAAGTACCTGGTGTGAAACGGGTCATGCACAGCAGTGTGGATTGGATGCACCAAGGTCTGCCTCGCGATCCGCTTTGGGAGCGCTGTTTTATAATTCAATGGTCTACGGCGGGTTGATCAATCAGGTGTTTCCCGCGTATGTACTCGAAAGAAGAGTTTGCCCAGATCAAGGCAAAGGTGTTGCTTATTCTGGGAGATAAAGAGGCAATCTACAACGATCTCTATTCTGCCATTCAATCAGCGCGGGAATTGATTCCCAACGTGAAGGTCGAAATCATTTCCGCCGCACATCATATCACCGCGGTTGCGAATCCAGAGAAGGTGAATCAAAAACTTCTTGAATTCTTTGCCGAATAACACCTGTCCAAGTGGACAGTAAAGACTCCCCATCGCTGCGGGGAGTCTTTTTACTCTATCCCCGTGCAGTTGCCTAATAATTTCCAAGCCGTCAATGTTATTGACGATGATATGCATGGTTCCCATCAAAGCAAGGATGACGATAGCCCAAATCACCACTTTCACGATCTTCTTTTTGTTATCAGTTTTTTGTTCCATTTTTATTCTCCTTTTTATATTTCCGTCATTGCTTCGAGCGAAAAGCACCGCCTTCGCAATGACGGGTTATTGATTACACATACGCCAGCGTCTCTCTCACCGTCAAACGAGACGCTTGCTGGGCGGGATAAGCACTTGCCGCAATCGAGCCGACAAAAATGACAGACAACCAAATGACAAGACCCATCGGCGACACGATCAACGGCAACGGCGAGCGGAAGGACATCATGCCGATCAGGTAGCCGATTCCCAGCGACAGCGGAATGGACAGCGGCAAGGCAATCACCCAACTCATCAATCCGATGAAGACTCCTTCGCTGATGATGTTTCGCAGGATGGTCTTTGACTTGGCTCCGATGGCACGCATAACGCCAAACTCACGTGTCCGCTCAATGACGCTGGTGCCCATGCTGGACATGAGTCCCAGCCCGCCGACTACAGCCATGACGGTTGAGATCATCATCAAGGCGACGATGAAGATATACACATGTCCGCTGATGGCTTCACTAGCAAAGCCTCTGAAACCGTGACCTTGACGCCGACATTCCCAACCGCCAATGCCTGCTCAACATCACGAGTAATGGATGCCATGACTCTTTAGTGTTCACGCATCACAACGCGGACGGCATTCGTCAACTCAACAGGTTGATTTGTGGCGATGGCATAAGTTTTAGGTAAGACGTACGCCGAAGATGGAGAAAGAGTCTGCTGGATAACGCCAACAAGTCGAAAGGTTTTTACTTCACCTTCGATCAGCAATTCGATCTCATCTCCCGGACACAGGTGCGTTGAAACGGATCTCCAAATCGTAGTGACGGTCTGCGGCGGATTGATCGAGGGCGGCTTGCCACCCACTACGCACGTTGATGCCCGTCATGAACATGGCACCAGCGGCGGAGAGCAGACCCAATGTAGGCATCAATCGTCCACGGCGGCGGAAGGTGTTGCGCAGAGCCAGGATCAGGGTGTTGTCAAAAAAACCGAATGCGGCTGAGCCAGCCGTCCCTTGGAGATGAAGCGGACGCATCAGGGCTGATGCCGTAATCGTTGAGAGTCTCCTCACTGTGATGCGAGTCGCCTTGAGAATGGGATCCAGTGCAACCAGCAACGGAATCAGAATGCCCGTGAAATCAAAACAAGATAGACCCATGACGGAACGACATCGCTGTAAATTTCAAGGTTTGAAGTTGAGCGATCACGCCCGTGAAACCACGTCCCGCGGCAATGCCCAGCGGAACGCCGATCAGCGACGCCGCAATACCGAGCGAAACAATCAACACAAGATACAAACCTGTGATCTGCCGTGTACGTGCGCCGATGGCTTTCATGATCCCGATCTGGCGGATCTGTTGCGCCAGCAAGCCAGTGATCATCGTTGCTGAGAATGGCGCTCAACAACAAAGCTATAAAAACTGAACACAAGAAACAATGTGATCACGGAGGTCATCTGACTTTGATGGGATGCCTGCCTGGCGGCGGAATGCGAATCCCATGCACAATATAACCCCTGCGCCTTCAGCCACACCGCTAACTCACTCACCGTTGATCTCGATGGCGGTCACGTTATACGGTTCATCGCTCACGATGACCTTCAGAATATTCAACGTCTCGCCTTCGCCTAGCATCGCCAACGTTGCAGGCGTGATGTAACCGTACACCGGTTGTTCCTGCCACGCAGGCGCAAGCGCAGGGTCGTGCACCGTGCCCGAAATTTTTATTTGTTGCGTCGTGCCGTTCGCTTTGGGAATTGAGATCGCATCACCGATGTTCAAATCAACATCGGCAGGACTTCACGCTCGACAGAATCGTTTGTTCCAATGGAGGATACGCCCGCATCAGGAGCGACCGTGCTGACACGACGTCTAAAATCTGGGACGACGAACAGCAACACGGCATCCATTCATTGGGACTGATCTCGGCTCTTCGCCCGACCCATGAGGTTGCTTCGGCTTCTGAAATACCATCTCTTTCGCTGACAGCTTGTACCAGCGCATCGTCCACTCGATCCAACTCCAATGAACGCCGAGGCGGGATTAACCGAGATAATTGCGACTTCATCTCACGACTGGCAATGGTATAGGCGCGCAAGAAATTGCCAACGCTAAAAATGCTGACCGCAATGGCAATGACCATCATCGCCATGCGCCCCTGTGCGGACGCAAATCACGCAACAACTTTCTTCCAACGAGGGCCGTTTCATTTTGCCCTCCGTTCACGAATTGAACCATCAGCCAAAAGCAATGGAACGGGTGAAGTATTGCGTGAGGTCACGTTCGTGAGTCACCATCAACACGGTCTTCCCCTCTGCAGCAAGATTCGCAAACAACTGCATGACCCCATCCGACGTGGCTGAATCGAGATTTCCTGTCGGCTCGTCCGCTACGATCAACGGCGGGTCGTTCGCAAGCAGGCGTGCGATGGCAGCGCGTTGTCGCTGTCCGCCTGAGAGGTCTGCGGGGAGTTTGTCAGCTTGTTCGGCGATGCCAACCTTTTCGAGCAGGGAGATCGCACGTCTCCCGTCGCTCGTTGACAGGGAACCGTATTGCAAAATCCATCGGCAGAACGATGTTCTCCGCAACGGTCAATGTAGGAAGCAGTTGAAAGAACTGAAAGACAACGCCCACATTCCGTCCACGCCAGACAGCCACCGCCTGATCCATCGCACGGACAGCCGTCCCAGCCACGAACACCGCCCGAAGTCGGCGTCGCCCGATCATGTTGATAAGCGTGACTTCCCCCTGATTTGCCAACCACCGCAAACTCACCTGTGTCAGCCATGCCCGGCATGCCTGACTGAGGAACTTCCCTGCGGCAACATCGTACGCCTTAGAGACTTTTTTCAACTCGATAGTGATTCTCGACATGGCTGAACCATCACCTGATTTTTACTTGCTAAACTTGTTACCATTTTCGATTTGCTCCTTTTCTTGTAAAAGAATATGATGTACACTGTATATGTTTCTGAACACTATGTTCGGTTATACAAAGATAATGAAAAGACGTCAACAACCAATGTGTTGAAATCGTACGTTATTGAACATTGAGGAGCGATTATAGATTTTAGCACAAAGGGTCACGAGAATAAAACCGAAAGGGTATAAAGCCTTTCCTTTGTGTACTTCGTGTACTAGTGGTCGAAAGGAAATTACCATGCCAAAAAAGTCAAACCCGAAGACCGCCGCATCCAGCGGATCACGACAATCACTGCAAACAGCCTTGAGTGAATTGATGGTGGAAAAGGACATGAAAAAGGTTACGGTGCAGGATGTAATAGACCGTGCCAATGTGGGACGCTCCACGTTCTATGCACACTTTGAAAGTCTGGATCAACTCCTCCTCAAAGGCTTTGAACCCTGCGCATGCAGTTCGAGGATTTCTTATCGGGAACAACCTTTGATATCGAAAGTCCCCCGGGTGTTGAGTCTTGCCATGTTCCAGCAGGTGCAAAAACAAAAAAGGAAGCTACATCACATTGACGCACATCCAGAAATTCTGCATGGATACCTGCCTTGATCATTTGAAACAAGGGTCTGCCAAAAGAAACAAAAATATCCACCTGAACAACTGGGCACTATGTCGCTAGTACGTTTATTGCCTTGATGACCTGGTGGATCGACAACAACTATCCCATCCCTGCTGAAAAGATGAATGAGATTTACCAAAGTCAATTCGTGGAGCCCGGAACAATGGCGATCATGATGGGGAGCAGAAAAGGATGTAAATAATGCTCGTCAGCCTTCGAAATTATGTACACATCCGATCGGACATACTGTCCAAGTGGATAGTGTAGACCCTCAATGACAGGGGTCTTTTGCTCTGGATACTATACAATAAAAACATAAATAGGAAAGGAAAAACCATGCAAGCCACCACCAACCGGGTTCGATCCCGATCTCAAAACGCCAGGCAAGCTTCCGTCCCTGGCTCATGCTCATCTCGCGCTCCGTGCTGTTCATCCTCTTTCAAGCCTTGATCGCGCTGATTCTCTTCCGCAACGGCACGGATTCATGCGGGATGAATCTGCCCGTTGGTGGACATTCACAGCATTCCTCACCAACTTTGTATCCATCTATTTGCTCGTGCGTCTGTACATATGCGGAAGGAAAAGGTTATTTCGATGTTATACACTTTTCACGTGAGACATGGAAAAGACACGGCTTGGTTCTTTGGAACAAACATCATCGGGCTACCCATTGGTGCCTTGCCAATGACCCCGCTCTGGCCGCCGCGTTTTTTGGTGACACCAGGATTCTACCACCATGATGTTTCGTCCGCTACCAACTTTGGGCATTTGTATTGAGCTTTCTCTTCCCACCCACCATTGCCTTCGCAGAATTACCCACCTATTTTGGTTATGTCATGCCGCGTCCTGAAGCACGCCTTTAAGACCGAAGCTGGCTCGCATGGCTTATCGCTTCCTTCTTTCTCGGCGCACAACATATGTTCCTGCCCCCTTATCTCGACGGTCGTTTCATACTATGGCGTTTGGGAATGTACTTGCCTTTCGCTCTCTTTGTAGGACTTGTCATCAAACTTCGCCCGACACTTTTACCCTACTTAATGATCCTACATGCACTGATGGATCTCTCGGCTGTTGCTGTTTATTTGACGATATAACCCCCCCCGAATCTTTCTTAACTGACAACTGGTCTGTAACAATTTTAGGGCGAACGCTGAATCCGCTCCTGTTT